>JARRJY010000023.1:2994-11380 GCA_037388705.1 Gammaproteobacteria bacterium | reverse complement strand
AAAAAAGGCCGCTAGCTGTGCTGGCTGTCATGGTACCGCAGGAATCAGTAACAACTCGTCATGGCCCAACCTGGCAGGCCAACAGAAAAATTACCTGGAAAAACAGTTACGTGATTTTCGCAGTGGTAAACGTCAGGATCCATTAATGTCGCCGATGGCCAAACCGTTGAGTGATAATGAAATTGAAAACCTGGCAGCTTATTTTCATTCATTAAAATAAGTATTACATTTTTGAGCAATAAATAAGGCCAGCCTCAAATAAGGCTGGCCCTTTTAAAAATTTTATTGCTGTGAATGCTTATACAGCTTGAGGTAAGGTTATCGGTAAACCACTTCCTGCCCAACCAATCATGCCACCCCGCAGGTTATATACTTCATCAAATCCCTGCTGTTGTAAAAAGGCACAGGCCTGGGCTGAACGAGCGCCAGAGCGACAAACCAGCACCAGTTTTTCATCTTTATTTAGCTCATTGATGCGTACTGGAATGGTGTGCATAGGCATCGCTTCCGCATTGGGTACTGTTCCTGCGGCAATTTCTGCTGGTTGTCTGACATCAATAACACGAAGCGTTTTTTCACCAGATTCGATCATAGTGTTCAGTTCAGAAACTTCGACTTCCTTAATATTCCACATATGGCTAATCTCCACTATTGCACTGCGGTATAGTATATTAGCAATATCTTATATTTCAACCCCTAATATATTCCTGAATTTGTACTCAAATTTGTTTGTAACCAGTAAAAATTGCTGCCTCTAGTTAATTATTACCTTATAATTCAGTAACTTATAATTTCCGGGCAGGTCAATGGGATTACGACGTCTTAAGAGAGAAAAACGCGAACTGAGAGAGCAGGCACTGCTGCGCTACGCCAAGGAAAAACAACGTAACCTGCTGGCAGAGCCGGGCATCAAATCTTTTGTCATTGTGCTGGATAACCTGAAAAGTGGCTTTAACGTGCCGAAGATATTTCGCAGTGCCGAGGCCTTCGGCTGCTACAGCATCCACCTGGTTAATATCGAAGCCTTTGATCCCGCGCCCGCCAAGGGTACCTTCCGAAAAGTACCCGCCGTGTTCCACGAAAATTTTAAAAGCTGTTACCACCATCTTATAAACGATGGCTATACCTTGTTTGCACTGGAGGCGGGTAATTCCAGCAGCCTGACTGAAACTGAGTTGCCTGAAAAGAGTGCTTTTATCTTTGGTAATGAAGGGCTTGGACTTAGCTTTGACAAGGAAAATTATCCGGCGATACAAAACCTGAGTATCCCGCACTTCGTCACTTCATGTAACAGGGCTGGAGAGAAAAACAGGAAACTACCTTCTTCTGGTTCCAGAGAATGTTTTTCACTGTCGAGATAATAGATAAACTGGCCGGAATTTTCTGGCACCGAAACGTAATACACCCCGGACAGCAACTCATCTGCATCTTCATGGCTATGCAGGCTGGTCGTATGCCCCTTGTGCATGATATTGATCCAGAAACCAATTTTTAATGCATCTATGTCTTTCTCAAGAATTTCAGCAGCATGCTTTTTTGCCTGTTTAACCAATGTTTTCAGTTCATCGATGGTTTCGATATCAACATAAATATTCTCATATCGCCCGTCGAAATAATGTGTCTTCCTGGCAATTTGCTCATCAGTTAATTCAAGTATCCTGGTAAAAAGCCGATTATTTAATAACTGGCAGCTATTATCTTTTATTTTTGTAATCGTTGATTTCATATAAAAATCTTAAGATAAACATTTTTTAGTACTTTAGCATGGACACTATTTTAGTATTATTGTATGAGTAATGAAATCTTTTCCTTATCAATATATCCCGGCATTTAATTTTTTCCTCGGTGTCAGTATCTGGATTCTTGACGCAGCTGTCGATGCCTTTTTTATGCGTGATGATCATTCATTTATTGATAGCCTGTTGTTTGCTGAAGGTAGCGAGCTATGGATGAGAGCCCTGGTAATAGTCATACTGGTTTCAGTGGGCTTTTATGCCAAAAGCATTATTCACCGTCAGAAACAAATTGAAAATGAGTTGCTGAAACATAAAAACAACCTTGAAGACATGGTTAAGGAACGTATCGTTGAAATAAATGAGAAGAATATTGAACTCAAGCAAGAAGTTGAAAGCCGTAAACTTGCAGAAAACGAACTGGAACATTTAGCAACAACCGATCCACTGACTTCATTATATAACAGGCGCAAAGCTCACCAGTTTCTTGAAGACGAAATTGGACGTGTTAATCGTTATAAAGATCCTCTGTCAGTGGTAATGATTGATATTGATCATTTTAAGGCAATAAATGATCTGCATGGCCACGCGAAAGGTGACGAGGTACTTACCAGTTTCTCAAAAATGCTTCTCTCATCTGTGCGCTCAACTGATATCGTTTCGCGATGGGGGGGAGAAGAATTCCTGATTATCTGCATTTCGAGCCCCGCTGAAAAGACTGTTTCGCTTGCCGAAAAACTGCGGAAAAAAGTTGAGCAACATGATTTCGACGGCCTCAAGCAGGTTACCTTCAGTGCGGGTGTTGCACAATACGATAAAGACAACAACCTTGTTGATTTTATCAACCGGGCAGACAAGGCGCTGTATATTGCAAAATCTACTGGCCGAAACACGGTTAAGCTGGCTACTTAAGTCCCAGGTATGCCAGGTAAATAATGCTGATTATAACAAGCACAGCACCCCAGACGGTTAGCCACATGATCCTGCCCTTGCGAGCGAGTATGGTTAATACGATACCGATAAATAAACCCAGCACCGCGGTAAAGGCCATGGAGGCATCACCAATGTGAGGTTCTATGTTGTCTGGTATTTCCTGGCCTTCCCGATACCGCATTTCTTCCCCCTTTCAAATTCTTTACTATAATTATATTTATGAATTGTAAAAAACTTATTCTTTTTATGCCAATTGTTCTGCTGGCAGGATGCCAATCATACCCTGGTTATGTCGAGCCTGTATTGGCTTACAAAACTATCAAGACGGGAAGCACACTCACCATTAATAATGAACTTACTATTCCTGCTTATAAAGCCCGTGTTCACATGCAAAGTGGCAAAGTCGTTCTTGAAAATGAAATTGATTTCTACTATCCAAACTGTTCGGTAGAAGTACGCACCATCAAAAAAGTACCTCAAAAGATATTACCCGATGTTTTTACAATTAAAATGATAAAAACCGATGAGGAGTTGACTGGCATATCGGGACGTACCTTTGCCAGATTTGGTGGGCAATATGATGGCTCTGCAAGCCATGAAAACATGATTACCCATTTTTACATTACATCAAACAAGCAGCCGGATATATTCAGGCTGAGCTGCCAGCATTGGGAAGATCCCACTGATTCCCGCCACCTGACTGTATCAGAAGTTAACGCTACACTGGGTGATTATGTAACTTTTTAAAACCGATAATTGATGATATGCAATCTATTCAATTGCATACTGTTATTTCCGGTTTACAACCAGGTCGCGCAGGCTTTTTGAATTAAGCGATTCACTGATTGCTGCCAGCACATCAATTGACCATTCTTCTTTATGCTGAAAATAGTTTCTGGCAATCATTGTCATAATCTGAAGTCCAAGTTTTTCGCGCATGCGATTACTTAAGGTCATTACCTTTGCATTAAGGTTACGATGTTCCGAGTTCTGATAATAAAAAGAAATACTGCAACCGATTAACAGGATCAGCCAGTTAAGATATAACCAGATCATAAATATAATCAGTGTGGCAAAAGCAGAATAAATAGCCGTGTACTTTGTTGAGCCAACCACAAAGCTTGAAAATGCCCAGCTGGAAATTTGCCATAACAGCCCGGCGATCACAGCACCAATGATAGCGGATTTAATTTTAACATCAACATTTGGAACCAATTTATAAACCAGGGAAAAGATAGTCACGATAAGAAAAAACGGTATCAGGTACCCTGCCAGGTTAAACAGAAATCCGATTGCCTCTATTTCCATTACTTGCTGTATCAGTGAGATATTGGAGATAGAGGCAGTAACACCCAGCGCTGAAAAAATCAAAACCGGGCCGATTAATACCAGCGTAATGTAATCAGTAAAGCGTTGTGATAATGGTCGATGAGTCGTCACGCGCCAGGTGAAGTTAAAGGCACGCTCGATCTTTTGTAACAGCGAAACAGTGGTATATATTAGAAAAGCCAGTCCCAGTGAGCCCAGTATTCCGGCCTTTATATTATCCACGAAGGAAATAATTCTAGCCGTTATCTCCGCTCCTTTTTCACCGAGCGGTTCCAAAAGACTATACAGCAAAGGCTCAACCTGGTTATGAACACCAAAACCTTTCAGTACAGAGAAACTTACAGCAACTAACGGAACAATAGCCAGCAAGGTGGTATAGACAAGACCCATGGCCCGCAGGTTTAACTGGCCTTCCCGAAGATCACGGATCAACAGATATAAGATGCGTAAGGCGATAACTCCCCCTCTTTGCAAAGGAGGATATTTATCTTCATCGGTATCCCAGATATGTGATTTTAAATCTGCCT
Organism: Gammaproteobacteria bacterium; assembly: GCA_037388705.1. Taxonomy (GTDB): domain Bacteria; phylum Pseudomonadota; class Gammaproteobacteria; order UBA6429; family Thiohalophilaceae; genus JARRJY01. The sequence goes on along the minus strand of JARRJY010000023.1, from coordinate 6,858 downwards.
TGATGGTTTTGAGATTCAACTGCATTCTTATTGTCCTTTTAAAAACCTGCAGTTTAAATCTAGCACATTTAGTTAGTCAGGATCATATCCAAGGTTGGGCGCCAGCCAGCGTTCAGCCTCTGCCTGGCGCATCCCTTTGCGCCGGGCATAATCCTCAACCTGGTCACGGTTAATTTTACCCACTGCAAAGTAACTGGATTGCGGGTGTGAGAAATACCAGCCACTGACTGCCGCTGCCGGCCACATGGCCCTGGATTCCGTGAGGCTAACACCGGTATTTTTCTCGGCATCCAGTAATTGCCAGAGCTTATCTTTTTCAGTGTGTTCCGGGCAGGCAGGATAACCCGGTGCAGGACGAATACCCGCGTACTCTTCTTTTACAAGCCTGGTATTATCAAAGGCCTTATCATCGATGCCACGGCACGGCGTCCACTCACGACCTTCAGGATGTACATCATATCCCCAGTTTACATGTCGTATACGGTCATGCATGTGTTCTGCAAACGCTTCAGCAAGACGATCGGCCAGCGCCTTAACCATAATGGAGTGATAATCGTCATGCTGTTGTTCAAATTCAGCTGCCTTATCTTCCGCACCATGTATACCAACCACGAAAGCACCCACGTAGTCCTGTTTACCCGTTTCTTTAGGTGCTACAAAATCTGACAGGCAACGATTCGGTTTACCCGGTGGTCGCTCGGTTTGCTGTCGTAAATGGTTCAAAGTGATACGAACGTTACTGCGTGAGTTATCAGTATAAACTTCAATATCATCCTGGTTGACACTATTAGCCGGGAACAGGCCGATAACAGCGCGTGCCTTTAGCCAGCGCTCATCAATGATCCGGGCCAGCATCTTCTGTGCATCAGCAAACAGTTTTTTGGCTTCCTCACCCTTTTCCGGATCATCAAAGATCTTTGGATAAGATCCTCTTAACTCCCAGGTATGGAAGAATGGTGTCCAGTCAATATATGGCACCAGGAACTCCAGCGGCATATCATCAAAGACCTGGATACCCTCATCCCTTGGTACAGGTGGTGTGTAATTATCCCAGTCAATAGCAAGCCTGTTATCTCTCGCCTGCTGTAAAGTAAGCCACTTGGTTTGCGCACGACGACCGGCATGCGCTTCACGCACGCGCACATATTCTTCCTGCAGTTCCTTAACAAAGGAATCTTTATATTCATCACTGATAAGGTTTTGCGCCACACCAACTGCACGTGAAGCATCCTTAACCCATACCGTTGGGCCATTATAGTTCTGTTCAATCTTCACCGCGGTATGTGCCTTCGATGTTGTCGCACCACCAATCATCACCGGGATATCAAAATCCAGGCGTTCCATTTCCCTGGCAATATGCACCATTTCATCGAGTGATGGAGTAATTAAACCACTCAGGCCAATAATATCGACATTTTCTTCCCTGGCTTTTTTCAAAATATCATTGGCGGGCACCATGACACCCATATCAATGATATCGAAGTTATTACATTGCAGTACAACGCCAACAATGTTTTTACCGATATCATGCACATCACCTTTTACGGTCGCCATGAGGATCTTGCCGTTACTCCTGGCCCCCTCTGTTTTCTCCGCTTCGATATAAGGAATCAGGTGAGCGACAGCTTTTTTCATGACGCGTGCAGACTTCACCACCTGGGGTAAAAACATTTTGCCATCACCAAACAGGTCGCCAACAACGTTCATACCATCCATGAGTGGACCTTCAATTACCTGGATAGGCGCATCAAACTGCTGGCGGGCTTCCTCGGTATCTTCTTCTACATATGCATCGATACCCTTTACAAGGGCGTGTTCAATACGCCTGGCTACTGGCCAGCTACGCCACTCCAGATCTTCTTCTTTCTTACCGGCAGCACCATCACCTTTATACTTGTCCGCTATATCCAGTAAACGCTCTGTAGCATCTGGGCGATGGTTTAAGACAACATCTTCAACACGTTCACGTAGCTCTTCAGGGAGGTCATCATAAACCGCCAGTTGCCCGGCGTTGACAATACCCATATCCATACCCGCTTTGATTGCGTGATAGAGAAACACAGCATGTATCGCTTCACGCACCGGGTTGTTACCACGAAAAGAGAATGAAACATTAGAGACACCACCACTGATCAGGGCATGAGGTAAAGTGTTTTTTATGTCGCGGGTTGCCTCAATAAAGTCGACGCCATAGGTATTATGTTCTTCAATGCCTGTTGCTACCGCAAAGATGTTTGGATCAAAAATAATATCTTCCGGTGGGAAACCAACCTGCTCAGTGAGTATCTTGTAAGCACGGGTACAGATTTCAACTTTACGTTGTTTGCTATCTGCCTGTCCGACTTCATCGAATGCCATCACGATAACGGCTGCACCATAACGACGACACAGCCTGGCTTGCTCGATAAACTTCTCTTCACCTTCTTTCAGTGAAATAGAGTTAACAACACCTTTACCCTGAATGCATTTCAAACCTTCTTCAATGATTGGCCACTTGGATGAGTCGATCATGACCGGAACTCGTGAAATGTCCGGCTCGGATGCGATCAGGTTAAGAAAGGTTTTCATCGCATACTCGCCATCGAGCATGCCTTCGTCCATGTTCACATCAACAATCTGCGCACCGTTTTCCACCTGTTCACGGGCAACATCAAGCGCTTCATCGTATTGTTCTTCGAGGATTAATCGCTTGAACTTGGCAGAACCGGTAACATTGGTACGTTCGCCGACATTTACAAACAGCGAGTCTTCAGCAATGTTACAGGGTTCCAGTCCACTTAAACGACATTCAACCGGAACATCAGGGATTTGTCGTGGCGGATATTTGCTGACTGCATCAGCGATTGCCTTGATATGTGCAGGCGTGGTACCACAACAGCCACCGATAATATTCAGGTAACCGTTTTTAGCCCATTCCTCAATCTCCGCTGCCATCTGTTCCGGCGATTCATCATATTCACCAAACTCGTTGGGTAAGCCGGCATTAGGGTGGGTATTGATATGACAGTTGGCAAGACCGGCAATTTCTTCCACGTACTGGCGCAACTCTTTGGCACCTAACGCACAGTTAAAACCAAAGCTGATCGGCTTAATGTGATTCAACGAGTTCCAGAATGCCTCGGCTGTTTGTCCAGACAGGGTACGACCAGAAGCATCCGTGATAGTACCTGAGATCATTACCGGCCATTTTTTACCCCTGGCAACAAAAAATTCATCAATGGCAAACAAGGCTGCCTTGGCATTCAGGGTATCAAAGATGGTTTCTACGAGAATAATGTCTGCTCCACCATCAATGAGACCTTGCAATGATTCACTGTAAGATTCTTTTAATTGGTCAAAGCTGATGTTACGAAAGCCGGGGTTGTTAACATCAGGAGAAATACTCGCGGTACGGTTGGTCGGGCCAAGTACCCCTGCAACAAAACGCGGCTTATCACTCGTCGCAAATTCATCGCAGGCTTCACGTGCAATCTTTGCCGCTTCAACATTAATTTCATAGACCAGCTCTTCCATTTCGTAATCAGCCATGGAAATAGAGGTAGAGTTAAAAGTGTTGGTCTCGACAATATCGGCACCAGCTTTCAAATAAGCTTTATGGATATCCTTGATAATTTGCGGCTGAGTAAGCACTAACAAATCGTTGTTACCCTTCACATCACAATGCCAGTCGGCAAAGCGCTCACCACGATAGCCGGCTTCATCCAGCTTATAGGTCTGTATCAGGCTACCCATTGCGCCGTCGAGAATAAGGATACGTTCTTTAAGTATTTTTTCGAGATTACTCATGATATTACCGATACTATATATTAGGTGCGAAGTGTAACAGTTGCTGGCCTGCATGGCCAAAACCATATACCTCAAAAA
>JARRJY010000023.1:0-2968 GCA_037388705.1 Gammaproteobacteria bacterium | reverse complement strand
ATCCACAGATAGCCTTTTAATTAAAAGATCAACACCGACACTTATTCGACTTTCAGGATAACTCCGTCTACACCGGTTACGGTTACCCTGGTACCTTCCGGACAATCCTTTCCCTCTACTTTCCAGGTTGAATCATCAACGTGGATTTTTCCCATACCATTCACAATAGGTTCTTCAAGAGTAAAGGTACGACCCACGTACTGCTGTCCCCTACGATTAAGGTTGGGTTGATCTGACTCAACCGGGTTATCAACCATACGTTTACGCCACAATATGATACTGGCAACGGAAATTACCGCGAAGATCAGGAACTGGAACTCCCAGCTGATACCTGGAATTAACCAGAGCAATGCACCAACAATTACCGCCGCGATACCCATCCACAAGAAAAAAGCACCCGGCACAAATAGCTCCAGTATCATCAGGCCAACAGCAATAATGAACCAGTGCCAGAAATCAAGTTGCTCCAACATTATGCCTTCTCTCCTTTGCTATTCATGGCATCCTTGGCCAGCTCGGCAATACCACCAATGGCACCAATCACGCTGGAAGCCTCCAGTGGCATCAGTACCAGTTTCTCATTATTGGATGTGGCAATATTTTGCAATGCTTCAACATATTTTGTTGCAACGAAGTAGTTAATGGCATTCACATCACCTTTCTCGATAGCCTGTGATACTACGTAGGTTGCCTTGGCTTCTGCTTCCGCCTCGCGTTCACGTGCTTCTGCATCCCTGAAGGCCGCTTCTTTACGACCTTCGGCCTCTAATATTGCCGCCTGCTTTTCACCTTCGGCTTCCAGAATGGCTGCCTGTCGTAAACCTTCCGCTTCTAAAATAGCAGCACGCTTGTCACGCTCAGCCTTCATCTGGCGTGCCATGGAATCCACAAGATCTCGTGGTGGTGAAATATCTTTAATCTCAATGCGGGTAACTTTTACGCCCCACGGGGTAGTGGCGTCGTCAACCACGCTCAACAGCCTCGCGTTGATGTCATCACGCTTGGATAACAGTTCATCCAGGTCCATGGAACCCATCACGGTACGGATGTTCGTCATGGTCAGGTTAAGTATCGCACGCTCAAGCTGGTTAACTTCATAAGCCGCTTTTGCTGCATCAAGTACCTGGAAGAAAACAACGCCGTCAACTCGCACCATGGCGTTATCCTTGGTAATGACTTCCTGTGAAGGTACGTCAAGAACACGTTCCATCATGTTCATCCTGGCACCAATACGCTCTATTAAAGGTATGATGTAATTCAGACCGGGAGAAAATGTCTTGGTATATCGACCAAAGCGTTCAACCGTATATTCCTCTCCCTGAGGAACAAACTTGACACCTTTAACAATCAAAAAGATGGCCAATATCAGAAACAGTAGGGTAAATTCTGAAAAGCCGAAAGTTAATCCGTTCATGTTCTTTTCCTTATCATTGTTATTCTTAAAGAGATATGTGGCAAAAAATACCCTTATCCAATCTTGAAAATAACGATAACCCACCCTATATGCAAGTTATGTTCATAAGCTATTCCAGCTTATAATATCCTCCCGGTAAAGCGGCTAATAGCAATATAAATTACTGAGTCACTGATGAGTGAAGAAATCAAAGTTCCCAAGGCCTTGTTGCGCCCCATTGGCAAAGCGCTGGTCGAACATGACATGATCCATGATGGTGACCGTGTATTGCTGGGTCTGTCCGGCGGTAAGGATTCACTTTCTCTTTTGCACATCCTGCGTCATTTCCAGCGCCATGCACCGGTAAATTTTGAGCTGGGTGTTATGACCGTTGATCCGGAGATTGAAGGTTTTGATCCGCAACCTTTGAAAGTCTACGTAGAAAAACTGGGATTACCTTATTTTTATGAGTCTCATGCGATAGCCGAACAGGCTGAAGATCAGATGAAAAATGACTCTTTCTGTTCATTCTGCTCACGGATGAAACGTGGCATCATGTATACCACCTGCCGAAGAGAAGGCTATAACGTGCTGGCACTGGCGCAACACCTGGATGACCTGGCAGAAAGCTTCCTCATGTCTGCCTTCCATGGTGGACAGTTAAGAACCATGAAGGCCAATTACACTAATCGCGATGGCGATGTAAGAATTATTCGCCCCATGGTGTATGTACGTGAACGCCAGACGGCAGATTTTGCCTCGTCAGCTCAATTCCCGGTCATCCCGGATTCCTGCCCGGCCTGTTTTTCCATGCCAACAGAGCGCCAGCACATGAAAGAACTGTTGGCGGCAGAAGAACTCCACAATAAGACCCTTTTTAAAAGTCTATTAACCGCAATACACCCACTTTTATCAAAAATAACGCCAGATTAGATATATATTCCCCACTACGGTTAATTTCTGTTTAATATTAAAAAAAGTGGGGAAAATTTCCTCGTATTTTAGTTATACGCCAGTAATTGTGGATATCATCGTTCATTTCCGTAGTAAATATAAGGCAGAGTTTGCTATCTATTTGATTATGTTAATTTTACCTCTACACAATAAATTACCTGGATTTACTTGATAACCCCCATACTGGGTCGATATTAATAATAAGAAGATGTGAACTGTGTCACATGAATTTGCAGGAGGTCGCATCATGGCAAAAGACCAACATATTTTTCAAAACAAAACCGGCTGGTTCATCCAGTTGCCAGACCACGTGGAAGGCCCAATGGATTCCCGTGAGGAAGCACAAAAGTTTGCCAACCTGCTAAATATTGTTGGTATGGCTCGATCTGCTGAAGTCGCCTGTACAGACAAAGAATGTTTTTAAGCTTTCCCGCTACTGCCAGCCCCCTGCATTACAGAGTGTTAGATTAAGAGAGCATCCGGCAGGGCCACGTTGTTATAATGTGGCCATGCAACATATACTTGTTTTTGTTATCCGGTACTTGCCGCTACCCCTGCTTCACCTGATTGCCTGGCCATTAGGCTGGTTGCTTTATATTACTCACAATAAACAACGCCACA
>JARRJY010000022.1:0-43801 GCA_037388705.1 Gammaproteobacteria bacterium | reverse complement strand
AGCAGTCCTACGATTCCGTAATATATTTTATTATTTGTTATTTCATTCATTCTTATAGTTATTTTTAGTATTGTGCGAATGTCCGCTTTGGGTCGTAAGCGGTCACCCCCTCTATGGAATACTATTAATTATTCTTATCACATCCTGTTCAAGTTCATCAGCGACTTTTTTTGCCGGGGAAGCTTTGGCAACCTGCCCAGGACGCACATATAAAATAGAGGTAATACCTTTCTTGTGCGTTATCGTGATATGCATGGGGCAAAGCGCCAGCATTTTAGGATCCGCATTACTCACCTTGTTGGCATACCAGCCATTACAAAAGATCATGCTGCGGATACTATCCAGCTTATTCTTGTTGTAGTCATCCCCCCAGCGCTGCGAAAAGCGAGAAAGGTTTTTTCCAATATTGGTTTCAAATACCACAAAGTAGCCGTTGTTCTCCAATGCAGAAAATAATTGCTTGTAGACTTCAGGTTCATCACGTTTGATACGACGTTCATAGACTGACGGTTCTAATTTTTCTGTTATCGTCTCCTGTTTTTTGACAGGGCCAGTAACAGATTCTGCCCATACTGGATTGGAAACCAGTAATACACCAAGAACAAGTATTGTCTTTAATTGCATAACAGACCTCTATAAAAGCTTAAACTACTTTATCTCTAAGATAGGTTGGCTGTGCATCCATTGCTGATACGGTATTCCCCACCTCATATTCACTTTTTGCCAGTTCAACAACATCTCTTGCCTGGGGGAGTGCCGTATCAGTCGAGAGAACAACACCAGCAGTTCCTGCCAGCACACTCATCTCCTTATTATAGACACTCACACCATTGCCGACGGCTAACCACTCACCTGCACCGGGCTTACTGATGGCAGTTACAGGCGAGACATGTTCTTCCCCGAGAAGTTTCATGCTGCCTGGCTGGTATTGGTAACAGGCCCAGTACACCTCTTTCATACGGGCATCGAGTACAACCAGGAAATTTTCCTGCCTGGTATTTCGCCATGCACCCTGCGCAACCGCCGCCAGGCCGGAAACCGGGATGACAGGCAAATCAATAGCAAAAGCCAGGCCCTGTGTCACACTGGTACTGACGCGTACTCCTGTAAATGAACCCGGACCACGATTAAATGCCAGTGCATCAAGCTGGTTTAAAGATAGCCCTCCTTCTGCCAGCACTTCATCAACCATGGGCAATATCAGTTCTGTATGCTTGCGTGGAATAACTTCACTGCGTTCATAAACCTGCTCATTGATAAGTAACGCGGCAGAGCAGGATTCGGTAGAAGCATCAATGGCGAGAATTTTAGTCATGACAATAGTATATCAGGCCGTCATATCCTGGATTGAGTCCTTGTAGATGCGTTCATAAAAACTGAATATTTCGTCCATGTGCCTGGTAATGGGCATTTGGGGAAGACTTTTAATAAAGGTTTTACCGTATGCTTTCTCAGTAATACGGGGATCGCAAATCATCAAGACGCCATAATCATCCACGTCACGAATCAGGCGTCCAACACCCTGCTTCAAGGTAATTACTGCGTTCGGTAACTGGTAGTGCATGAACGGGTTTTGACCTTGTTTGCGCATGGCATCAATTCTTGCCTGTAATACCGGGTCACCCGGTGATGCAAACGGCAGTTTATCGATTATAACGCAACTTAATGCCTGGCCACGTACATCAACACCTTCCCAGAAACTGCTGGTTCCCAGTAGTACCGCGTTACCCTCGGTACGAAACTCATCCAGTAATTTATCTCGGGGTGCATCACCCTGTACCAGGATTTTCCTGTTGAGCTTTTCATCAAGACGATCAGCCGCTTCCTGCAGGGCGCGGTGACTGGTAAACAGCAGGAAAGTACCACCCTGGTTCTTGTTAATCACGGGTATTGCTCTTTCCAGTACTGCATTGGTAAATTCATTGCTATTGGGCTGTGGCATACTGGTTGGTAAATACAATAATGCCTGTTGCTGGAAATCAAAGGGACTATCCCAGCTGGCAGTATTCACATCCTGCAACCCAAGGCGTGACGTATAATGATCAAAACTGTTGTTTACTGTAAGTGTTGCCGAGGTAAACACCCACGCAGCGGGTAAAGTTGCCAGCTTTTCCTGGAACACTTCACCTATCTCCAGCGGGGTCATCTTGAAACTGAACGTTCTTTTATGGGTTTCATACCAGTGAATATAATTTTCAGGTGCCTGGTGAGTGAGCATATCAAACCGTTGCCCTAGCAGCTGGCAGCGTTGATAACATTTTTCCAGTCCCTTGCTGCGTTCAGCGAGCGCTTTTAATGAAGTTTCAAAACTGTGTAATTCTTCAGCAACATCTTCAATGGCAATATTGATCTTTTTATTATCAGCAATTTCATGCCAGGATGCTCTTTCCAGCTTTTTACCAAAATTCAAACGTAAGTCGCGTACTGTTTTTTGTAACGCATCGCAGGCATGGATAAACTGCCTGCCTTCGTTGATATCCTTTATATACTCAGCCTCTGCATCACGAGCCAGTTCCAGTAGCTGGTTGCCACTGATGGCATAACCAAAAAACTCCGAGGCGATTTCCGGTAACTGGTGCGCTTCATCGATAATAAAGGCATTAGCCATGGGTAACAGATCGGCAAAGCCTTCTTCACGCAACATCATGTCGGCCAGTAACAGGTGATGGTTTACGACCACGATGTCAGCCCCCTGTGCCTGGCGACGTGCTTCAATAACATGACAATCATCATATTGCTTACATTCAGCACCAAGACAGTTATCAGACGTGGATGTCACGTTTATCCAGATAGGATCAGTTTCGGAAATCTTGTCACACTGTGCGATATCGCCCGACTTGGTCACCTTTGACCATTGGTAAATACGTGTTACCTTTTCCACTTCGGGTTTGGTAAAACGTGCCTCGTCCAGTGCAAGTTCCAGCCTGTGATTGCATAAATAATTAGCACGCCCTTTAAGTAGCGCAATCGTTACGGGCACTTCCAGCGCTTCGCGTACCACCGGCAAGTCTTTATGAAATAGCTGGTCCTGAAGATTCTTGGTACCGGTTGAGATAATAACCTTCTGACCGGAAAGCAATGCTGGCACCAGGTAGGCAAACGTTTTACCTGTGCCGGTACCTGCCTCGGCAATGAGTATTTGCTCTTCCTCCAGCGTTTTGCTAACAGCTTCAGCCATGGACTGTTGTGCATCACGTGGCGCAAAACCTTTGACATGGTTGGCCAACGGGCCATGACTGCCGAGAATTTCTTTTATTGTTTGCAAAACTCAGGGTGCTTTCAGGTTGTATGTTATTTAAAAGTTACATGAATCAGTAAATTATAAGGAAATGAACCAGGAAAATCCCGCATAAATTCTGCAAGTTGTTTGTGCCTGAAATGGCCTTTTATACAGGATATTTAGTTGCCGGATAAAAGCTCATCAACCCTGGCCTGGGCACGCCTGGCACCGTCAATATCCCCCTGCTTGTGACGAGCATGGGCAATTATTCGCCAGTTATCTGCCTGCAGGATTTTATTATCACGATCCAGGCTGTTGGATTTCGCAGCCAGGCCTGCCGCCTGTTTCAGACGCCCCTCATTGAGGCGAAGTTTTGCCATATAGTGCCAGAGGACCGGGTTACGAGGTTCGATTCTCAAGGCGCGCTCGAGAAAGGCTTCTGAGCGGGCCAGCTGTCCTTCCATTGCGGCACTGCGTGCCTGGGCCAATAAGGCAAGCACGGCTTTACTCGTGCCAGCTTGCGGCCTGACTTTTGTCGTACCATCAGTTTCCACGACATACTGATCATCCCTGGTTGCCAGGGTGCCACACGCAGAAAGCATTAAAAAACAACTGCTAATAACGACTATACGCGGGATGAATTTCATCATTAATTGAATAATCTTTTGAACCAACTACCGGATTCTTCAAGTCTATCGGAAGCATCACCATTTGAACAGTCGCTTTGTTCAGTGGGTGCAGTGCCCTTGATAAATGCCAGTTGCATGGCCCCGGCACAACTTTCTGCACTTCGCTTGCCATTGTTCTCATCGATCCAGACCAGCTCAATCTCATCGCTTATCTCAGGCAGAATTGGACGCTGCGCAGCCGACTTCATAATATCGGTCCAGACTCGCAAAGCACCAGATGAACCACTTAACTTGATTGTGGAGTTATCATCAGCACCCATCCAGACAACGGTCAGCAAGTCCCCCGAGTAACCGGCAAACCAGCTGTCTTTTAAATCATTGGTAGTACCTGTTTTGCCAGCAAAAGAAATATTTTCAGGTAACTGCTGGTAAACAGATTTGGCGGTACCTGTTTTTATGACCTGTAACAGGGCCGAGTTGAGAACTTGTACATATTCCGGTTTTATTGCCTGGTTAACATTGACCGGGAAACGTTGTAATGGTTTTCCTTCAACCGTTAATACTTCCCTCACTGCTTTTAACGGTGTGTAAAAACCACCTGAAGCCAGTGATTGATACATCTGTGTAACTTCAAATGGTGTCAAACCTATCGATCCCAGCAGCATCGAAGGATAAGGAGGAATATCTTTTTCTACCCCTAAACGATGAATGGTCTCCTCGATACTCTCGAAGCCCAGTTCAAGACCAAGTCTCACTGTCGCCTGGTTATAAGAATGCACCAATGCCTGTACCATTGGTACGTCACCATGAGAAACATGATCATAATTTCCCGGTGACCAGGTATTATCTTCAGGCCCTTTCAGGGTTATTGGTTTGTCGTTAACGATACTGCTTAAATTATATTTATTCGGTTGTCGCAAGGCAGTGAGATATACTGCCGGCTTGATCAATGAACCGATCTGTCGTGACGCATCCAGTGCACGATTAAATCCTGCATAGCGAGGGCTACGATCACCTACCATCGCAATGATTTCACCGTTAACGCTGCTGGTAACGATTACTGCACCCTGTAGTTTACCTTTAAGACCCCTTGCATTATCCAGTTGCTTAATACGATTTTCTAAAGTTTGTTCTGCTTTCTTTTGTACATGCGGATCAAAGGTGGTAAATATCTGTAATCCTTCCGATGTTAAATCTTCATGCTTGTAATCTTTTTGCAGTTGTCGTTTAACCAGATCCATGTATGCCGGATAGCTCGAGGTTTTAACCGAGGGTTTACGAACAACAGTGAGTGGCCTGGCTTTTGCTGTGATGTTAGTATTTTTACTAATCAGACGATGTTCATGCATCAGATCCAGAACAAGGTTGCGACGTTTTATCAAACGTTTTGCATGACGCCTTGGATCATAGTAAGAAGGACCGCGCACCAGTGCCAGCAAGGTAGCAACCTGCGATAAATTAAGTTGCTCAATAGGTTTGTCAAAATAAAACCGGCTTGCCAGGCCAAAACCATGAATAGCACGATCTCCATCCTGCCCCAGGTATATTTCATTCAGGTAGGCTTCAAGGATTTCCTGTTTATCATAATGCCATTCCAGCAATATCGACATGACAGCTTCATTTGCTTTACGCCACAAACTTCGTTGGTTAGTGAGGAAGAAGTTTTTTACCAGTTGTTGCGTGAGGGTACTTCCACCCTGCACCGTGGCACCTGCCCTGATATTTGCCCACAGAGCCCGCGCGATTGCCTTTGGGTTAACACCATGATGAGAATAAAAACTCCGATCTTCTACGACGATAAGACCTTTAACCAGGCTGACCGGTACCTGTTCTAGTTGGACAAGTACCCGGTCTTCTTTATGTGCCGGATAGATGCGACCAATAACGGGAGGTTCCAGGCGAAATAAAGAGACTTCCTCACGGGTAACAGTATTTTGCATTTCATCAATCATGGCACCAGAGAAAGACAATCTGATATTATTACTCTCAGAAAAACCATCCCAGAAATTAAATGGTCGTGTCACTATCTGGTATTCACGCCCTGTCACCGAGTAAGTACCAGGCTCATCAGCTTTATAATTGTAACGATAACCCAGTAACCTGAGTTCCTCATCAAACATGCTTTGTGAAATTGTCAGGCCAGAATAAAGTTCCAGTGGTCTTGCATATACCTGTGCGGGTAATGCCCACTTTTTACCCTCGAACTGGGTGCGGATAACAAAATCCAGGTAAATCGTATAAGCAATGCCCAGTACGAACAATCCTAGTATTACCAGCTTCCATGATTAATCTTCTAAACACTAAAACGTACAAATAACATCCAGATAAATAACGGCGCTACAATCACAAACACGACTAAACTCAACCCAGCAAATATTCTAAACCGACGTGACAGCGCTTTTTGTGGTTTGGTCGACAAGATGAAAGGTTGGTGTCGATGAATAGTCTTCTCAAGTAAATGGGTGATGGGCTCTACTGCTTTTTCCAGCCGTTCACGCATCACGCTTTCATGAGCAGCTTTACGGACCTGTTCCCATTCCCTGATATCAATTTCGCCATCCTGGTTACTATCAAATTTTTCCAGCAGTGCTTGCTGTTGTCCTTTCCAGGCACTTAATAAACGGGAAACACTTTGCCTGATGGTTTGCATATCCGCGTCAGGCCCGACTGTTCTGAAATTTCCCAGTGCATATATATTTTCGTCCTGGTGTATTCGCTTTTCAGTATAACGATAATTACCGGAAGTAAAGAAACTTTTCTGCCTTGCTTTTATCACTGAAGCCTTGTCGGGCCAACGACTATGACCATACCAGACATCCCTGGTATCAGGATGTACTTCTGCACCAGCAGGATTTCAAATGAATACCAGATGCATTCAGTCAACGTTAAAGGAGCAATAACCGGTGACTTGTTAAAGTATTGCCCTCTTCCGATGATTTCGACGTAGCCCTGTGCCGCAGAGCGAATTTTGGAAGTTGGAGTATCTTCAATAATACGTGCGCGTTGCACGTTACGAAAAATACCAAAGCCACTGGTAAAAACGATAACAGCACCAATAATAGACCATACTAAAAATTCAACAGGATCAGCCGATATGATATCTGCTTTCCATGAAGCCAGGTTTATCCAGTCATACATCAGCAGAAACCTTTATGATTAATGCTATGAGTTAAACAAGGCACCGATATTAACGTCTTTCTTTTCTTCTTCACTGAATTCCAGTAATTCAAAGTCTTTGAAGTTGAACATCCTTGCAACAATCACGTCAGGAAATTGCTCAATTCGAACATTATTGTTGTTAACACTTTCGTTATAAACTTCTCGCCGATCTGCAATACTATTTTCAAGCTGGGAGATGCGTGATGATAATTGCTGGAAACTGCTGTTGGCTTTTAGATCAGGGTAGTTTTCGGCAAGTGCAAACAGGTTGCCAAGCCCCATGCGCAGTTGTGTTTCAGCCTGCCCCAAAGCACCAATATCACTTTTACCACGTGCATCCATCACAGCTGAACGGGCCTGGACAATTTTTTCCAGGGTTTCCTTTTCATACCCCATGTACTGTTTACAGACTTCAACCAGTTTTGGTAATTCATCATGACGTTGTTTTAACAATACATCGATATTTGACCAGGCCTTGGATACCGCGTGCTTCAAGGAAACCAGGTTGTTATAAATCATGATCAAGTACATCAGCGCGACACCGATGATGACCAGGGTGATAATTGTCGATAATTCCATAGTTCTTTCCTTGGTATTTAAGTATTGTTTTCAGTCGATTATGACATGGGATGATTTGGTTATAATTAAAGACTTGAAGTTGCCAGGCCCACAGAAACAATAAATACGTCACAATTCACATCATAATCTAATTTAAAAATATATCATATCCTCTTGTTTTTAATATATATTTGAATTTATTTACTAAATGCGCTATTAATTACAGTATGCAAAAAGAATCGATTTGTACATTATTTAACCAATCCCCGCTTCGTTTACTGGTACTTACTATGACAGTACTGTTACTGGCTGCCTGTAGTGGTCCAGTCTATAAACCCAAACACCAGGGGATTTCACAGGGTAAAAGTAAACACTCAGTACTCGTGAAAGCAAAATCCTTGATTGGTAAGCCATATCGCTACGGGGGAAATCGTCCATCAACCGGTTTTGATTGCAGTGGTTTCGTGCAATACACTCATGCCGCCGCCGGCATTGATCTGCCTCGTACGACATATCAACAACTCAGGGCAACCCATCCGATAACTAAATCACAATTACGTCCCGGCGACCTGATATTTTTCAGAATAAACCGCAAGCGTTTTGTCTCTCACGTGGGAATTTATCTGGGCAAAGGAAAATTTATCCATTCTCCTTCATCAGGAAAACGTGTGAGTATTGCCAGCCTGAACAATCCTTATTGGCAAAAAGTATATAGCTCGGCTGGACGTGTATTCTAGCTTTTATGCAAGCTGAAAGCTTTTCGATTCTACAAAAACCTTGAACAGCTTTTCATCCAGTTTACCCTGGCTCACTTCCTCTTCAATAATATCCAGTGCATGTTCTGCTTTAACGCCCTGTCGATATGGGCGATCACCCGATGTTAAAGCATCATAAACATCGGTAATCGCCATGATCTTTGATTGGATCGGTATATCTTCTGCTCTAAGTCCCTGTGGGTAGCCAGTACCATCAAGGCGTTCATGGTGTGCATGCGCAATATCAGGCACATTAGCCAGCGTGCCCGTCCATGGAATCAGTTGTAAAAAGTCAAATGTATGTGAAACATGCGACTCTATTTCGATACGCTCATCCGGATTCAGGCTGCCATAGGTTAACCCCAGTATTGAAAATTCAAATTCAGTGAGAAGTTTTGCTGGCTGGTTGTCTGCCATGAAACTGTACTGAAAAATATCCGCGAGTTCTTTTTCGAATTCTTCACCCAGTCTTTCTGGTTCATTTATATGGGTAATCTTGTCAAGAAAACTACCAAGCCGATTTGCTTCTTCCTCAAGTTGTTTCTCAATATTAATTTTTTCTGCATAAAACTCGGTGGCACTCATTTGTTTTTTTATATTGGCATCAATGAGCTTTTTATAAAGCTTATTTTCAAGACATGCTTTTGCATACTTAAACCGTTGCTTGATAAGTTCAAGTTCATGAGGGTAAAGTTTCTTTGCCTTTGTCAGCACATGTTCTCTGACACCAACTTTACCAATATCATGCAATAAGGCTGCATAGCGTATTTCCTGAATTTGTTGCCGATCAAACCCGATATTTTTTAATCCATATTTATCAGTACTATCAACAACCATGGCAAGTTTCTCGGTATATTCCGCCACTCGGAAAGAATGCCCTGCCGTTCCTGGATCACGGGCTTCGATAACCTGCACTGAAGCACGAACGAATCCTTCAAATAACGACTCTATCTCTTCAAATAACTGCGAATTTTTGAGCGCAATTGCAACTTGAGAAGAAATGCCTGTTAATACCTGTAAATCCTGCTGTGAAAAGAGACTGCTACCTTCTTTGGTATCTATCTGAATGAACCCTAATACCTGTTCACCAAAGATTAGTGGTGCACACATAACACTTTTTAACGATAAATCTAACACTGAATCCTGGTGTCCAAACCTTGAATCACTCTGTGCATCCATGAGTAATAAAGAATGCTTCTTTTCAAGCACTTCATTTATAATAGTTGTCGAAATAGCAATATCTGATATCGCTTTTCCCTCACTATCAATAGCCGTTAACGGTATTGACTCACCGGTTTTTTCATTATGAATAATAATGACCACTCGCCCGGCCATTGGAAATATTTCATAAATACTGTCGGTGATTCTTCTAAGAAGTTCTGTTTTATCCTGAATTTCACCCAGGGCAATGCTGACATCAATCATTACCTGAAGCCGTTTTACAACTTCATCATAGTTCTCAATTTTCTTGTCTACTTTTCCCCTGAATTCCTTAATTACCTGCGATGCATCCAGTATCATACTGACATCAGGCTGTTCATCGTCTTTGGTTAGCAAAGATACTCCGCCGGCTTGTTGTGATTGAGCTTGCACTTCTGTTTCAGAGCCAGCATGACTGGCCTCCAGCCTCACCTGGTAGCTGGTTTCACCGAAATCCAGGTTTACATTGTTCTTGAGCGGGTACATCACTCCAGATAGCAAACGTTTACCATTGATAAACGTGCCGTTGGTGGAATTTAAATCCTGGAGTAGGTATTGGTCATTAACTTGGATAATTTTGGCGTGAATGCGACTGATATCCGGACTTTCCACCTCGAGAAAATCGGCGGTGGAATCCTGCCTGGCTTCTGTACGCATATCTTTGCGGCCGATAACCGTCTCTTTCGAAATGCGATATTCTATGTTTGAATGTAGGTTCTTAAGATAAAGCATTGTTTTTATTGGTATTTCTCAACTTCATATCACTTGGGACACTCAGCTGCTGTATAAAAATTACTACCAGTCTGCGAAAAGTGCCGAAAATACCCAGTGTATATCATTGTTTTATATGCAATTTTTCGCTATCTTGGCCCTCCACGTTATCTATAATAAAGTATCGCCTGTAAAACACCAATTGTATAGGGTGTATACACCTATACTATGAATTAAAGGCTAAAAAATGAGTACGGATATCCTTAAGGTCCCTAAACTAAAGCAAAAAGTCACGCTCTGGGTACATCCTGAAGGCCAGGTTGTAGGTTCAATTTTCGTTCGTGAACACAGCCCTGACCATGCCGGTGCAGAAGAACCACTGGAGGTTTTAAATGCAGACGTCCCATTTGTAGTGTTACAAAAAAATTCACCCGAGGAATTAAGGTTTTATAATAAAAATTCGATTATCCGGATTGAATATAATACTGAATTTGAGGATGATGAGGATCTGACTGTTTTAGCCTGCAAGCTTAATATGATGGATGGTTCCATAATTGAAGGTACTATCCGGGAAAACCTGCCCCCTGAATATTCCCGCCTGTTTGATTATATTAACCAGGAAAAAGCCCGCTTCATCAGGCTATATTTTACTGACAATGAAGTATCTCTGATTAACAAATCGTATATTGTCAACATATCAACTAAAGACTAAGAATAGCATTCAGTAATGGCACTACTTGGTGGTTTTAAGATAAATAAAGCAATCGACATCCTTTTGATGGCTGATGAGAAAGGTATTGTTGAAGTAAAAGAAGCGCTGGTTAAAATAAAGGATGCTGGCGAAGCTGCCGTCCCAAAACTCATTGAAGCACTTGTTGACGATCCAAATAATAACTACATCAATAAATTACTTTTTGAATTACTCAATAATGAAACCCTGCCTGAATACATTGATGCCCTTGCTGATGAAGACAAAAATGTCGTCACCGGGGTGATGAAAGTCCTGGCAAGTTCTTCCGCCTATGATCCAAACCTGTTATGTGATTTGTTTAAAGATCCTGATATCCCCAACAACGTGCTGGTAAAGATCCTGCTCGCCAGGCGTGACAAACTGAATGGTAATAACCTTTTTGCGTTAATGCCCAAGGCCGATCATCAATCTCAAAAAGCCATTTTACATATCATTGATGAAATCGTATCTGAAAACATGCTCCCGCAATTGGCAAAGTATGCTGATAGCGAGGATGCCAACGTGCGTTTCCATATCGCAAAAGCACTAGGGAAAATTGATACTGAACGTTCACGAAATATATTACTTCAGAAAGTATCAGATCCATCAAAGTTAGTTCGCCAGGCTGCCATTGAAGGCCTTGGCAACATGACGGTTCCTGTTCCTTCCGAATTCCTGTGCAAGGCACTGCGCGATACAGACATGAACGTGCAAAATAAGGCCATTGATGCCCTGACCAAAAATAAAGACAAGAAACTGATCGGCAATCTTGTTGATATCCTGCAGGATGAATCTGAATATGTACGACGCGCAGCGGTCGAAGTGCTTAATGTCGTTTGTGATCCGACATCCATTAAAGATCTTTTGAATGCCATGCGCGATACTGACTGGTGGGTCAAGGTTCGAGCTGCCGATGCCCTGGGTAGTATTGGTGGCCCCAGAGTTGTCGATGCTGTACTGGAATTAATTACTGATAAGGATGAGTTTTTACGTCGAACAGCTGTCGAAATACTCAACTCGATAAAAGATGAACGTGCATACGATCACCTGGTACTTGCGCTCAAAGATGAAGACTGGTGGGTGCGCGAACGTGCTGCTGATGCCTTAACCAATCTTGGTGACAAGCGTGCCCTGGCACCACTTGTAGAAATGATGAAAGACAAACCTGATTCTTCAGGTATTGCTATCAAGGCAATGGTCGAGCTGGGAGGTGACTCCGCGGCAAAACCTGTTCTGGAACAGTACAGTAACAGCGACGAAGATACTCGCAAAGAGATTTTACATACTCTTGATAAGTTAACGGACAATGACAGCGCGGCCAAGATTAAAAAGGCTGTTGCAAACATCAGCCAGTCCATGGCTGATGCTGCTGCAACTGCGAATGTTACAAATGCAGATATGGAAACGGTAGCTGTCAATGTTGGTGATGATTTATCTGCACCGGGTGCCCAGTCTCAATCTGGCAGTGTTGCCGGCAGCCAGGAAAGCATGCAAATTATTGATGCTGATGCTCTTGAACCCGGGATGACCATTTCAGAACGTTATGAAGTTTTAGAGAAAATTGGTAAAGGGGCGTTCGGTGTAGTTTTACTCGTTAAGGACAAGATGGTAAATGAAGATATCATTCTCAAGTTTCTTAACCCGCATATGGCATCCGATGAAACAATAATAGAACGCTTTATCCATGAGTTACGTTTCTCACGCAAGATAACGCACGAGAATATTATCCGTATTTATGATTTCATTACTTTTGGTAAATCATATGCGATCAGTATGGAGTATTTCAAAAGTCATTCATTATCTGCGGAAATTAAAAAACGTAAAATCGTTGATATACCAAGAAATATAAAACTGATTATTGATGTATGCAAAGGCTTAAGTGTTGCACATGCTGGAAACGTTGTGCATCGTGATATCAAGCCCGCCAACATTCTTGTTAATGATGATGACGAGGTCAAGATTGTGGATTTTGGTCTGGCCGCAGCAGCAATCCAGGGAGACTCGCGATTGACCAAAAGTGGAATACTGGTTGGTACGCCAACCTACATGGCTCCGGAACAGGTTCGTGGACGCGCGATTGATACCAGGACCGATATTTACAGTCTTGGTATTGTTATGTACGAATTGTTTACGGGTAAACCACCTTATAAAGGTGAAGATCATATGGGTACCCTGTTTAAACATGTAGAAGGCGGGGCTCCTCTACCTTCGACAATTAATCCGAAAATCTCTGAATACCTTGATAAAGTCATTATGAAAGCTATTCATGTTGACCCGGAACAACGCTATCAGAAAATTGATAACCTTCGTCGTGATTTAGTAATGGCTCTTGCCAAGGAAGCCGGCTGATGGCTCGTATCGATGCTTTCCTCAAGCTGGGCCGTGAACAGGGTTGTTCAGACATACATCTTGCCGTTGGTATGCCTCCCCTTATCCGTATGCATGGTGAATTAACCAGGATTAAGTATCGTGAACTCTCAAGAGATGAACTTGAAGAATTGTTAAAAGAAATTATCACTAAAGAACAGTACGAAGACTTTAACAAGGGTCGCGATATTGATTTTTCCTACTACTCGGAGGGTGGCCGTTATCGTGTCAACCTGTATCGTAAAATCAGCGGGCCTGGTGCAGTCTTTCGTGTTATTGAACCAACAGTACCAACAATCCAACAACTGGGTTTACCTCCTATTATTGAGGACATGCTTAATGCAACTCAAGGAATGATACTGGTAACTGGTGCTACTGGAACTGGCAAAACTACTACCTTGGCTGCAATGATTAACTGGCTTAATGAAAACCGCCGTTTTAATATAATTACGCTGGAAGACCCGATTGAATATATTCATGACAGTAAGCAATCCCTGGTTATACAACGTAGCGTAGGAACTCATGTGCCCTCTTTTGCAGATGGTTTACATGCCGCTTTGCGTGAAGATCCTGATGTGATCCTGGTTGGTGAATTGCGTGATCCCGAAACAATATCCATGGCAATGGAAGCAGCTGAGACCGGGCACCTTGTACTTGGTACTTTACATACTACCTCTGCTGTTAAGACACTTGATCGAATTATTGATGCCATGCCCGGGGAACAAAAAGCACTGGCTGCAACATTCCTATCACAACATCTTAAAGGCGTTATCAGCCAGATACTGGTACGTGGTGCCGATGGTCGCTCCCGAAAAGCAATACTGGAAATTTTAATCAATACTCCAGGTATCGCCAATCTTATAGCAAACAACAAGATATTCCAGATCCCTGCCAGTATACAAACTGGACGAGAACTTGGTATGCAACTCATGGATCAGGCGTTATTGGAAGCTATAGAAAATAAAACTATTGATCCTGATCATGCCTTCCTGTTTGCAACTGACAAAAAGCAGTTCCAGCGCTTTGTTACTGATGCTGATTTGCTTCCACAAATTAACCTGGCGGTGACCTGATATGGCACGTATTGATGCATTTCTTGACCTGGTTGTGAAGCAAAAAGGTTCTGATTTACACCTAATCTCAGGGAACCCTCCACGTATTCGTCTGAATGGTGAAATGTACCCGGTTAAATATCGTGAACTGACATCAGACGAAACGTATAGCCTGTTGATGGAAATTATGCCAGAACTGGCAAAACAGAATTACGAAAACACCAAGGGTGCAGATTTTGCTTATGAGGCTGAAGGACTCGCCCGTTTCCGCGTGAATGTCTTTCAGCACCTGTCAGGTATCGGTGCAGTATTTCGTGTAATCCCGACTGAAATCCAGTCACTTGCCCAGTTGCAACTTCCCCCTGCCCTGAAGAATATTGCCCGCCAGCGCAAAGGACTGATTCTTGTTACTGGCCCGACCGGGTCAGGTAAATCAACTACACTTGCTGCTATAATCGATTTTATAAATCAGGAGCGTAAGGGCCACATTATAACAATTGAGGATCCGATAGAATTTATTCATGAGAATAAGGACTGTTTGATCAGTCAACGTGAAGTTGGCTCGCATACCGAACGTTTTTCAGATGCATTACACTCGGCATTACGTGAAGATCCTGATGTTGTTCTGGTAGGTGAGTTACGTGATTTAGAAACCATGCACCTCGCAGTTACTGCAGCAGAAATGGGGATACTGGTAATGGCTACCCTGCATACCAGTAGCGCCGCCTCCACGGTTGATCGTATAATCAACGTGTTTCCCCCAGAAGAAGAAGCCTACATACGCTCAATGTTGTCAACATCGATGTGTGCAGTGGTATCACAATTACTATTGAAAACAGCCGATAACAAGGGGCGTGTTGCCGCGGTAGAAATCATGATCAACAACCCGGCAATATCCAACTGTATTCGTGAAGGCAAGACCGAACAAATTGACAACATTATTCAAAGTGGCGCAATGCAGGGAATGCAACGTATGGATACTGCAATTCGTCGCCTGGTAGATGCAGAAAAAATCACCGGCGAGGAAGCTTACGCCAAGGCACATACGAAAGCTGACTTTGCCCATTTGAGAGAGAATTTTGAAGAATCTGATAGCGAAGAAGAGAGTGTAATCACCCAAACGGAGTAGTTTATTCCAGACAGGTGTTGGTATACTTCTGGCTATAAAGCGTGATTCGGGGAGGAATCATGAGTAAGTTAATCCAGACATTAGAAGGTGCGGTGATTCGCGAGCACCTTATGGACAAAGACAGTATCAGTATAGGTCGAAAACATGGCAATGATATCCAGTTAAATGACCTGACTGTCAGTGGTCGTCATGCCCTGATCACAAAAATGGGCGAACACATGTATGTTGACGATCTGGGTAGCACCAATGGCACCCTGCTAAACGGTGCTCGTATTGCCAAATCGATTATAAAGCATGGTGATGTTATACAGGTGGGTAATTTCCAGTTCACCTATTTCAGCGATGATGAAACTGAATATGAGCCAACCATGTTCATCCAGGCAGAGATCGAGGACACGAAAGTAATCGATACCAAGACCATGGATATGGACACCCCACCAAAAGGTGAACGGCTAGCCGGAGTCAAGATTAAAAATGGCCCACTGGCCAAAAAAGTACTGGAATTACGTAAACCATTTAATACCATTGGTTTTAATGGTATGAAAATGGCAATGATTGCTCGCAACGCTGAAAACTATACCATTTCTACCTTAAAAACCAGCAAAAGCAGTGGCGACTCTAGTACGAATACTCCGTTGCTAAATGGAAAACCACTTTCCCTGGAAGCCAAGGTTCTCAACGATCACGACGTCATTGAACTGGCAGGAACAAAAATGGAGTTTTTCTATTTACAGTAGTTCCTTATTGAAGCTGTATTTTTTTAACAAAGCCTGTCATTACTTTCCTGTGACAGGCTTTATTTTTTGTTTCAGATATTTTTTTATATCCGTTGCAAAAACGTAAGCGGCAGGTATGGTAAATAGTGTAACCAATGTCGCAAATGCCAGTCCCCAGGAAAGCGCTAATGCCATGGGTGATACAAACGGATCCATACCCCCCCAGCCATAAGCTGTCGGTAATAAACCGACTACAGTGGTAGTAGCAGTAAGGATAACTGCGCGTAGTCGTCTACGGCCTGCCTGAAGTGCAGCTTCAACGTAGTCTGTACCTTTTTCCCGGGCCCGTTGTATAAATACCATCATGATTAATGAGCTATTAACAACCACGCCAGTCAAGGCCACCATACCCATGGTTGAGAAGAAAGATAATGGCATTGGCTTCCAGAACATGTCATGAAGAAAAAAACTAATGATAATCCCGACAATACCAAACGGAATAGCCAGCATGACAATGAAAGGATATGATAGATTATTAAACTGTATCGCCAGAATAAAGAAGATAGCTAGTAATGCAAACCCAAATGACTTTAGCAGGTCGCGGAATGACTCCTGGTTTTTCTCAGCTTCGCCACCATAATTAATTTTAACTTTGTTTTTCATATTACCCAGCCATGTTCCTTCGTTATCAGCAACTTGCTTGTTAAGTTCCAGGCTGGTGATTTTAGAAGTATCAATATCTGCCGTAACACTTACCACGCGACGGTTATTTATATGCCGGATAGTAGACAGACCTTCTGATTCCACCAGCTTAGAAATTTGCGATAATGAGATTAATCCACCCCTGTCATTGGGCACTTTAAGATTTTTTAATATACTTAAATCATCTGTTATTCTGTGTGGCACCCTGAGTGTAATATCAATTTCCTCATCACCCCGTCTTGAAGTCGTGACACGCAAACCATCAACAACTGTACGAACATGTGTCGCTATGGTTGCCAGGTCAACTCCTGAAAAAACTGCTTTTTGTCGGTCGATAACAACATGTAATTCCTTGTCACCCGGTTGTTTACTGCTTTCGACATTTAAAACACCATCTATTCCAGATACATATTGGATAAGATTGTCGGCTACTAACAGGCTGTTATTATCATTATTGCTGGTAATTTCTACTTCCAATGCCCTGCCTGTTGGTGGGCCGGGTTTTGTTTCAACAAAGCTGAACTGTAAGTCAGGATATGACTGGGGCAATCTTTTAACCAAAGCTCTCATATCATCAATTGCATTGTGGCCTTCACGTAAAAGTGCTGGTATGTAGAGCACACGCATTTGTGCAAACCGGCTACCTCTTTGCGTCAAGGGGTCAGTAGACTCCATAGCTATTTGCCCAGTCGAGACAAGCGTTTCCTCAAGGTAGTTCGGATTAATACCTGAGCGAACATCGGCATCAACCTGTCTCATGCGTTCCCTCATATGCTCAAGACTGATGCCAGGTTTTGCAATTGCACGTATCAGGAATTGATCAACACCTACTGATGGGAATAACTGGAACCCTACTTGTGTGATGCCTAAATATATACTGCTGATGAGTATTAAAAATGATATTAATACTGTTTTCCCTCTATGTAATAAGGCGACTCCTAAGATCCCGGCATAGAAATTTTCCAGCTTTATCAACCATTTTCTTTCTTTTGTTTTCTTTTTCGTGTTGGTGAAATGGGCCACGTGACTCGGTAATATCAGGAATGATTCCAGCCATGAGAAAAACAACAGAGAGATCACTACCACAGGTATAGCAATAATAAACTTGCCGATCACTCCTGACATAAACATTAAGGGGAAAAACGCTGCAATAGTAGTAAGGATAGTGGTTGTTACCGGGCCTATGAGTTCTCGTGCACCGATTACCGCAGCGTGATTCGCTTCCATGCCATCTTCCATGTGATAAGTGATATTTTCACCAATGATGATGGCGTCATCCACAAGCATACCTAACACCATGATAAAACCGAGCATAGACACCAGGTTTAATGTTATACCTGTCTGGTATAGCAGAAATAAACCGGTAAAAAACACTATCGGTAGACCCCACGTGGTTGTTAATGCAACTGACATACGTAGAAACAAGATCAAGGAAATAAATACAAGCACCAGACCAACAACACCGTTGTTAGTCAGCACTCCCAGTCGTACTTTTGCGAACCGGGAAAAATCCTGGAAAGTCGTAACTATTACATCATTACCATATCTTACTGGAATAGTCTTAATGTAGGATTTCAATTCATCTACAACGGTAATAACATCAGCATCCTGCTTTTTCAGGATAAGCATGTTTAGAGCCGGCTTTCCTGAAACATCATAATATATATTCGGTTTTTCTAGAGTTTCCGTTATATTTGCAACATCGCGAAGATAAACGGCATTACCTGATTCAGTTGTCCGAATTATCAGATCCTCAAGATCCTTTACGCTCTTAAATTCACTGGCAATACGAACTATTTTCTGTCCTTCGCTTGTCTCGATATCACCACCGGGCGACGTTATGTTCCAGTTCCGCAGTAACTCTATTAACTGGCCAATGGAAATATGCTGTTTATCCAGTTTTTCCGGGATGATATCTATTCTGAACTCTGTTTTACGATCACCCTGAGTTTGAATTCTTGCGACACCATCAATATCCAGAACATCATCGCGAATCTTATCAGCAAGCCTGTTTACTTCGACCTCGCCTCGATCTGCCGCTATAGCCATCTGTATAACTGGAAATACTCTCCCATCAATTTCCAGGATAACAGGGTCATTGGGTAAATCAGCAGGTAAATCTGCCCTATCTACTGCCAGTTGTATATCATTGACAACGGTGGAACGATTAGAGGCATCAGGATCGAGTTCAAGTACCACCCGTCCAGATCCGGGAAAAGCTACAGAAGTTACTTTATCTACGCCATCAACTATCTTTAGTTCATCTTCAATAGGATTAATTATCAGACGTTCAACTTCATCAGGTGTTGAGCCCGGATATACAAAATCAACCTGTACTCTGTCCAGCTCAACATTAGGTAAGGCTTCACGATTAATATTAAATATTGCATATACGCCAATCGCTATCAGGAATATCGACACCAGATTAACGACAAGCCCTCTTTTTACCAGGTACTCCAGCATACTCTTACCTTTTATTTATCCTTTGAATAAACATTAAGTTGTGACAATAAATCACCAACCAATAAGGCTAAACTGGTTTCGCTTTTTGATAATTCCGTTTGGGCTGATGATAAGTCCAGATTTGCCAGGTGCAAATCATTTTCGAATTGAATTAGCTTGGTAGTATCAATGCGGCCCTGCCTGTATCGAGCCATCGCTTCATTATATTTTTTAGCAGAAACCTTATTATGTTGCTTTAACTTTTCAATCAGCGAGCGCTGTTTTTTAATTCTATCCTGTAATGATGTTAACTGATATTTAACTTCATCCTTGTTAAGACGCATCTCCTGGAGAGTGATATCTTTATCTCGCTTGGCCTTTTCAATTCTTGATGTGTATGCATCATTCCCCAGGTCATACTGGTATTCAAATTTTAGCTGTGCCGCATAATCTTCTTCGCTAACATTGTCCGTTTGACTGTCACCATACAGGGTACGTGCACCCAGAGAAAACACTAGATCCTTTTTGTCTGTATTCTCATCCAGAGACAGTTTTATCCTCGCATCAGCAATATCAACAAGAAGCTTTTTTATTTGTAGTCCCGGGTCATCCTGCTCAGCTTTTTCCAGCAGGTTTCTATCATTATCGTCAACAAAATATCTTTCAATTTTAATATCTACTAACGCATCTGGTTCAATACCCAGTAGTCGGCGTAAAGAATTTTTCTGTTCACTGATTGCAAGATACAGGTTCTCTCGTTCCGCGATAACTTTTAATAGCTGCGCCTCACTTTCCAGGACATCCTTTTCTTCATAAATGCCTATTTTCTTGTTTCGTGTAATATATTGCTTCAGGCGCCGTGAACGATCAATCGAGGTATCAGTATATACAAGGCGTTGTTTTAGATTATCGATCTCATGAAAAAACGTTATGATATTTGCAACCAGGGATTTTAGTATCGCTTTTTCATTTGCCTGTTCAATCGCTTTCTGTGATTCAGCTACTACCAAAGACTGCTCATAACCTGTGTTGTTTTCTCCCTGCCCAAAAGGAACACGGTAATTAATATCAAAATCCAGAGACTGTGAGGGATTTGGAAAACTGTTATTCAACACGAAACTGTCATCGTTGTATTCATATCTGCCAGAAAATCCAAGACTATGACCTGAATCGAGTTTACGATTTATACTGGCATTTGCCTCAAAACGGTCATATGGCGTGCCAAAAACTGACACATCGTGTACTACACCGGCTGAGCCGTTTAACTTCCAGGATAACTGGTTCTTTACATTTCTTATTTCCCAATTTGCCTGGTCAGTTTTGAGCCTGGCAATCTGTATAGTAGGATAATAATCTAGTAGCCGATGTACTGCCCGGGACAGGGTATACACCTCTGCCTGGACACTTGTACTTAGTAATATGCCACAAGTCAGACAGGCCAAATGCAATTTTTTTATCATATGTCTGTCTCCCTATTTCTGCTTATTCCTCGAAGGAAAATTTCTGTATTCATCACCAGGAAATGATTTATATCGTACTCGTCATCAAAGCTTGACAATGATTCTTTCCATATCGAGGCAAACACTACTGGTGAAATCATGATACGTGCTGCATAGTCCGGGTCAATTTCACGAAATTCTCCTGATTCAATACCCCGTTTAATCATTCCCGCTACAAGCTTTCGTCCTCTCTTAATAACACTATCCACGTAGAATTCAGCCAGTTCCGGAAAATTAGCTGCTTCAGAAATCACCAGTTTGGGTATACCACAGACTCGTGTCTCACCCATGGTTTTCCACCAGTTAGTAACCATACTGGTAATAAGTGTGGCGATTGCTCCCTGGTAGTCATTAACAGTGGATTCCGCTTTTTCCAACTCGGGTATCACCACCTGCATAACCATCTCCTTGAACAAATCTGCCTTACTATCAAAATAGCGATACAGGCTACCCTTGGATACACCGGCTTTCCTGGCAATATCATCCAGTTTACTGGCGGCATATCCATGCTCGACAAATACTTCCAGGGCTGCATCAATAATTTCAGAAGGACGTTCTTCTTTTCGGCGCTGCCAGCGATGTGCTTGTTCTTTGACCATATATCATTGATTTTATTGTGTAAATTAATGACTCAAAAGTCATTTATTTAACGTCTTTTTTACCGGGCTGTCAATATATGGACCCGGTAGATTGAAAGTAAATATTCATGTGTAAAACGGTTAAAATAGCTTTCTATGAACAGCAGAATATACCGCCCCATTCTTACTTCCCTGCTTAAAATCTCGGGAATATGCCTGACATCAACCATGCTTGTCTCATGTTCCACTAGCCAGTGGATAAATATTGCTACCAGCAAGGATCCCAAAAGCTATTTATCTAACTATGCAGAAAACAGAGTTAAATCTTATAAATACAATCCAGTTGCACTGGCCAACGATATAACCAGGATACGACAGCAATACCACAAACTGCTGTCACTCCTGCGTGGCGAAGTTGAACAACAATGGGGATCTTCAGATACCCTGATTCCTTCCAACAAACGCTATGTCAAATACACCCAAAACTACAAAAGCCGGGCAATTATTAATTTTGAAACAGGCTTAATCCGTGTAGAAACCCTTAGTGATAAAGATACCCAGGCAAACCTGAAGAACGCCGTTGTAACGACACTTTTGACACCAGATGATCCGCGCTCGGTTGATTTATACTCTGACAGGCAAATTAAATTGAGCGGACAACCCTATTTATATGGACTGGTAAAAGACCACAACAACAGGATGGTACAATCCCCGGGGCAGGCCGAAACATATGCTGATTATCTTGTCCAGCAACGCATGAAGACTTCACAGACCCAACAAGGGAAATCAAAATATTTTGTCAGCTTTAACATGGTAAGCAATTTTAGCAACATCCAGGCACGACGTGTTAAACCCCTGGTAGATAAATACTCTCAACGCTATAACGTCAGCCCTTCCCTGGTTTATGCCGTGATAAAAACAGAAAGTGCCTTTAATCCCTATGCTGTCAGTTCATCCCCTGCCTACGGACTTATGCAAATCGTACCAACTACTGCAGGCCGTGATACCTTCAGTAAAATTAAAGGCTATGATCATATTCCTAGTAAAGAATACCTGTTTATACCTGAAAACAATATTGAGCTTGGTACTGCGTACCTTAATATTATTGAACATCAATACCTTGGTAATATCCGGAACCCGGTTACCCGGGAATACTGCACCATCTCTGCCTACAACGGTGGCGCAGGAAACGTGTTACGAATGTTTTCACAGGACAGAACCAGAGCTGTAGATATTATAAACAGCATGCCACCTGCACGTATTTATGACAAATTAAGCAATGAGCACCCGAGAAATGAAACAAGACGTTATTTATACAAAGTCCTCCATGCTCGCAAAGAGTTTATCAGCATCTGAAAATCATCAGGATTTTTTCTGCAAAAAGCACTAATATAGCCCCCTTGTAATTTTGAGAGTTGCTGTGACAAACGAATTTATTCCTGGTCAACGCTGGATTAGCGATACCGAGCTACAAATGGGATTGGGCACGGTATTAGCCGTTGAACACCGTACCGTGACAATTTTATTCCATGCTACTGGCGAGACCAGGATTTATGCCAAGCAAAGTGCACCATTAACCCGTGTAAAGTTTGCTGCCGGCGATAACATCCGAAGTTCAGAAGGCTGGGAATTACATGTCACTGATGTCGAAGAACATGAAGGAATCCTTGTCTATATAGGTGAGCGCGATGAAAAGCCTGCGGTCCTGGATGAAACCAGGCTTGATAATTTTATCAGGTTAAACAGGCCGGCAGATCGTCTCTTTACTGCCCAGATAGATAAAAACAAATGGTTTCATTTACGTTACCAGACATTGATTTACCAGAATATACTGGGACATAGCGAGTTATATGGCCTGGCAGGTGGTCGTACCAGTTTAATCCCACACCAACTGTATATTGCCCATGAAGTTGCAAATCGTTTTGCCCCACGGGTATTGCTGGCTGACGAAGTTGGCCTTGGTAAAACAATTGAAGCCGGCCTTATTCTTCACCATCAACTTGTTACTGAGCGTGCGCAACGTGTACTTATCGTGGTGCCAGAAACATTGTTACATCAGTGGCTGGTAGAGATGTTGCGTCGATTTAACCTGCAATTCAGTATATTTGATGCAGATCGGGTCAGTGCCATCATGGAAAGCAACAATAATGAAAACCCTTTCCACTCTGAGCAATTAGTTCTGTGCAGTATCAACTTTTTATCATCGCATCCTGAACAACATAGCAATATTATTGATGGAAACTGGGACCTGCTAATTGTTGATGAAGCACATCACCTGCAATGGTCTGAGACGCAGGCTAGTCCTGAATACAGTATTATAGAGCAACTGGCGAAAGTCACTCCCGGCGTCTTGTTGCTTACTGCTACCCCGGAACAGTTAGGTAAAGCCGGTCACTTTGCGAGGTTACGTTTACTTGATCCAGATCGTTTTCCTGAATTTTCTTCATTTATCGACGAAGAAAAATCCTATGAACCAGTTGCCCAGGCGATAGAGCAGTTACTTGAAAAAGTACCTCTTGATGAGCAAGCTCAGCTGACTTTAGAAAGCACGCTGAACGAAGGTGATAACAAAATATACCTGCAGACAACCCTTGATGAACAGGCTGATGACAATAAAAAATCATATGCACGGCAACAATTAATCAATCACCTGCTTGATCGCCATGGTACCGGCCGCGTGTTGTTCCGCAATACGCGCCAGGCCATAAAAGGTTTCCCGGAAAGAAAACTGAATGCATACCCCCTGCCCTTACCTGATCAATACCTCCAGTGTATTGAACAGGCTCAATCCACCAGCATTGATACCAAGGCCGTATTAACACCTGAAAGACTGTATTCAGAACAAAAGTCTCAAACTGACTGGACCAGTATTGACCCACGTGTTGACTGGTTACGCATACAACTAAAAAGCCTTAAACCGGAAAAAATCCTGGTTATCGCTGCCCATGCCGAAACTATACTCGAACTGGCTGAAACACTTCGCGTTAAACACGGGATACACGCGGCTGTTTTCCATGAAGGGCTCAGTATTATTGAACGGGACCGCGCAGCGGCCTACTTTGCTGATCCTGACTACGGCAGCCAGGTATTATTATGTTCCGAGATAGGAAGTGAGGGTCGTAACTTCCAGTTCGCACATCATTTAATCCTGTTTGATTTGCCTTTAAACCCTGACTTGTTAGAACAACGCATAGGCCGCCTGGATCGAATTGGGCAAAGAAACACTATCCAGATACATGTTCCTTATCTACAAGGAACAGCCCAGGAAGTCTTGTTTAACTGGTACCAGTCTGGTCTTAATGCTTTTGAAGATATCTGTCCCGCTGGCCAGGCTGTTTTCCAGAAAGTTGAAACCGAATTAACGGACGCGTTGCATCATATACGAGAAGGGCTGGATGATTTATCTACTCTCATCTCCGCCACTCAAAAACTGTATAACGATTTTAATGATCAACTTCACCGTGGCAGGGATCGCCTGCTGGAATATAATTCATGCCGCCCAGATATTGCTAATAACCTGCAACATGCGCTGCTCGAACAGGACAGGCACACTGACATCAAAGACTATCTCGAAAATATATTTGACTGCTTTGGTATCGAAAGTGAAGCACACAGCGCGGATAACCTTGTTATCAGGCCAGGTAACCATATGCAGGTACATAGTTTTCCGGGACTGTTACAGGATGGCATGACCATAACCTATGATCGTGATACAGCGCTGACCCATGAAGACATGCATTTTATCACCTGGGAACACCCGTTAACAGCTGGCGCCATGGACATGGTATTAAGTAATGAAACGGGAAATAGCAGCTTTACGACCATCAAATACAAAAGCGTTAATCCCGGCACAATATTACTCGAATGCCTGTTTGTACTTGATACTCCGCGGAGCCATAACCTGCAAACTCAGCGTTATCTACCCCCTACCATGATCAGGACTTTGCTAGATACGACAGGCAATGATCATGCTGATAGCCTTTCCCACGAAGCTATCCAGGAATCACACCAGCCTGTTGCTAACGATGTTGCTAAAAACATTATTCGTTCACATACACCTCTGTTGCGCCAGATGCTCGAAGAAAGCACCAAACATGCTCAAGCTAAGGCACCAGGTGAACTTGAAGAGGCACATCAACATACCAGGCAGACTCTTGAAACAGAAATCAATCGTCTAAAAGCATTAAAACAGGTAAATTCAAATATTCGCGATGAAGAAATTGATTTTTTCCAGCATCAATGGGATTTGCTTAACGAAATTCTTGATAACGCTAATATCCGCCTGGATGCGATACGCATTGCCGTTGCCATATAAAGAAGAAAATTAATATTAATTCTCTAATACTTGTGCCCAAAATAATTCCTGCAACATTAGTAGTATTTCGTGCAAATCTATTGAGCGGATTATTTATTTTCTTATTGTGTTAAAAAGTGGAACTAACCAGGGACGAATAGAGAGGACTGCACCATAGTTTTTCCTTTTCTCGACAGGTACTTCCCTGTCTTTTCTGTACAACTCGGAAAACAATAATGTCAATTCTTCAAATTTGTCATTCATTACTTTGGCAGATTCATCCGTCAACATACCTGCCATTATCCGTAATTTTTCATCGGGCTCCGCAAAATGGAACTGCTGTATAGGGCCATCTCGACGCCAGGAAAAATGGGGAGAGATGCGAAGTTTTATTCTGTTAAGTGGTAATAATTCCAGTAATCCAAGGTTATCAAGCTTAACCAGGTGTTGTGTTAGTTCTGTTTCTTCAAAATAGTAATACTCAAGAATATCTGAGAATTCCCAGCCATTTAGCACCAGGTGTGCGACCAACAAACATTTTGGATCATTAACAAGCTCCGTTTCTTGTGCCAGGGTCAGCTCGTATATTTTGCGTTGCTCAATATCCATTTGGTAAACAAGATCAGCAATTTCCTTGCCTACCATCAGACAAATTTGCTCCAGTCTCTCAAGCGACATGGATTCCATAGCAAAAGTTCGCTTAACACTTGCTTCACTGATTCCCAGGCCATGTGCAACGTCTTTATAGGTAAAACCCTGAGATTTAAGAACTTTTTTTAATGTTTGTACTAATTGCCGAGTTTGGGACATTCTTTTCACCAAAAGTATTATATATTTATACTTTTTAGTTTAGATTTCGATATTTTTCAAATTTTTGTTGCTTTATGTTAATCTTGATTCATAATATGAGATATATCAGGGTAGTATTGATGCCTCAGGTTAGAAACAAACAATGGCCAATACAGCTTTGGCGAAATATGTCTGAATTATCGCTACATCAACGAAACGACGGAATCAGTGCGGAATTTTATTTCCGAGCACCACCAGGAATGGCAGGATAAAATTCATGGCCTGGATGATCTTATAGCCTGGATCAGCCAAAACAAGTTACTTATTGATCAAAACCCGGCAGCATTTAGTTGTCTTGAATCTGCAGTTCTTCACGGTATAGCTCAACAACATCAATGCAGTGTTGCTAAATTGCTCGGAATCAATAACGATAATAAAATAAGACTTGCTGCCTTGCTCCAGAGAGGACGACCAGAACAATTTATGTTGCAACTCACAATCTATGAGCAACATAGTTTTTCCTGCTTCAAAGTTGAACTCGATGGTAATTTTAAGACTGACAACCTGAAATTAAATCTGCTGGCAAGCACCGGCTATGATCATGTCCAGATAGATGCAAGGAATATCTGGTCCTCGCCCATAGACCTGGCAAGTTATATAAAAAACCTTCCATTATCTCCATACTCGATAGAAAATCCATTTAACAAGATTGACCATGAAATGTTAATTGAATTGTCAAACATACAATCTTCACGTGTCGTGCTCGATGAAAGTATACTGACAACCCATAATACAAATGTATTCAAAGAAAACAGTGAAAGATTTATTGTCAACCTGAGAATTTCCCGACTCGGTGGCCTCCTTCGTACACTCAACATGATGCAACATGCTAAAAAACTGGGATTTGATATCATCATCGGATCTGTTATGGGCGAAACTGACCTGTCACAAAACATTAGCAAACTGGCGGCTATCGCTGCCGGAGACAGGCTTGTCAGTCATGAAGGAGCATTCGAAATCTATATGTTAAATACAGATATGTACAAGCTCTCACTTAGTACTGATATTAATGATGATAGTGGTATACCTCAATTTGATAAAGAACATCAATTGCAATACATCAAACGGATATCCTGATTAATAATTCATGCGTCAAAGTGATAGGCATCCATATTCACTTTTTGCACAAGTTTTCCCAGAATTGATATTGTTCCATTGTAACGATTTATACCATCACTGGTAAACTCAAATTTATATTTCCTGTAAAGTTTCATATTCCCGGAAACATCCCGTCGCAGGCGGACTTTTACAATCACAACCGTATCATCTAAAAATAAGAGCTCATTTCTTTTACATGCAACTTTACCTGCTTCACGCGCAAGTTCTTTACACCGTATAGCATCCAACCAGTATGCAATACCGGATATCATTAGAATTAAAACAAGTAAATCGCCTGTCATCATCGGGAAGAAAGATTACCCAGTATATTTCCAGTATAGTATTCTGTTGTTTTCCGGCATGACAAAATCGTCCACTAAAACGAGGTCATTTTCTTCAGCCAGCTCATTAATATCTTCAAAGTTCCGTATACCGCTTTGTGGATCACGTTGTTTTAACCAGCTATCAAACCTTGCATTACTGTCACTGGTGTATTGTTGGTTGTAATTAAAAGGCCCATATATTAACAACAGGCCATTCTTACCAAGTATATTTTTTATCTCTCTAAATAATGCCTGTATTTCATGCCAATGCATAATATGGAGAGTATTCGCAGAAAAAACTGCATCGAAAGTGGTATCAGGCCATTTTGAAGTCGTAACATCAAGTTCAATCGGCACTGCAACATTAGTCAGCCTGGCATCTTCTATCCACAAACGGATGCCAGATAAAAACTCTCGTTGGTCACTGGGTTGCCAGGTTAATTGTGGCATCTGTTGTGCAAAATATACGGCATGTTGGCCTGTGCCACTACCTATTTCCAGTACTGATTGCTGTTGTGCCAGCAATGGTTTGATAACAGATAAAATAGGCTCCCTGTTTTGTTCACAGGATTCTGCATAGGGCTTTTCCATTCGCTTACTTCACTTTAGTAAAAAGCAGATCCATTTCAACTTCTATGCCATTTTCAATGGCACGAACCTGCTTTAGATCTGGTAGTCGATGAACCAGGTAAGCACACATGGCGTTTGCCATCTCTGTATTTCCTGCCTGTACTGCCAGGATAAGACTCATGGCAACATATGTTGCCCGCTGCATATTATCTGGCTCTTTAATATGTTGGCCATCAACTTCAATTCCGTCATCCATATCCAGATCCATTTTGTCGAGGAATTGTCGTTGATGCCCGGGAAATCGAACGGCGTTAAATGACAAAACTGTTTCCTCATTTATGACAACTTCAAGCATATTGACAGATCCTTCAATGTAACCAGTATATTGTTAAAACCAGTGCACAATTTAACCGGGATTTATCATTCAATAATCTCAACCGGCATACCAATAGTCAACTCACCTTCATTCTCGGCAATGACGTTTTGTCCAAAATATATTTTATTGTTTTTTCTTCTAAAAGAAGAGAGTGTTCTTGCAGGTTCCTTACCAATTTCGGCCGTCTCAATATCAATATTTGGAATAATGCATCGACTACAGGGTTTCACTATACGAAAATAAATATTTCCAATCCGGATTTTTTTCCAGTTATCTTCTTCAAAAGCCTGGCAACCTTTAATGACAAGATTGGGGCGAAAACGCTTCATGGGAACTGGAGTTGCAAGACGTTGGTTCAGGTCATCCAGTGATGGCTGAGAAATGAGTAATAATGGAAAACCATCGCTAAAAGCAGTGCGTTCTCCCTGCTGGGCATACTGAAGATCAATTTGCCGAAATCCATCTTCAGGAAAATAAACAAGACGACAACTTGTTGACAGAAACTTACTTAACCAACTGGCAACCTCTTCTCCCGCATCATATGCCTGGCATGTATCATTCCAGACTGTTACAGTTTGTACTTCCCCAGCTGAAGGAATATTTACCAATAGATCCGGCATATCCTGCGCGCTTAGCTGAATACCTGTTTTATGTAAACTTGGCTGGATCAGACACATCATGGCTATCTGGCGCTGCGTTATCATTTTTCCATCATTATCAACAACCATCCAGCGACGATCATGTTGTAAACCATAGCGCTCAACATAGCTGCTTGACAAGGCAATCTGCCGGAGAGATTTTACCGGGTAAATGTTGAGCTCAGTAAGTTGTATCGCAGCCATTAGTGTTTCCGGCCTTCCAGGCATCTTTGCAACATGCTTTGCATCTGTTCTGCTCCTTTCTCACTGGCCACTTTTATATTACGTTCCGGAATTGTTTCAGGATCCGGGTAGTTTTCCAGTGCTCTCTCGAGACTACCTTCACGAATTAAATGTAGCATGGGGTACGGGGAACGATTAGTATAATTGCCCGCATGATTTTCTCTCTCTCCTGCAAAGCAATAGTCTGGGTGAAAACTGGCCAGTTGATATATTCCTTCATAATGCATTGCAACAAGTAACTCGTTGGCCAGTTCTAATAACTCAAGATAATCATCAAACTTATTGAAGCCATTGGCAAAAATCAGTAACGTAGTTTCAATTTCCGGAGATATATCCAGACGCTGAAATTCATCAACCACGCTATGTAACGCGTCCTCTATGTTCACATCATTACTAACCTGGAAATGGACACGACCTGCCTCAACTTCGCGCCTCGCAAACGGACAAAAATTCAGGGCAATAATCACTGATTCTACCCAGCATTGGGTTTGTTGGATTATTTTTGAATCAATGCTCAAGTACCTAACCTGTGTTATATAGAATATTATTGTCTCATATTCCTGTTAGCGACGAAGCGTTTATAGGGTAGAATATTACCATCCATATTAAAATTAATC
Organism: Gammaproteobacteria bacterium; assembly: GCA_037388705.1. GTDB lineage: Bacteria > Pseudomonadota > Gammaproteobacteria > UBA6429 > Thiohalophilaceae > JARRJY01. Next base: position 13,346 of record JARRJY010000022.1, on the reverse strand, counting down.
CCCTTGATATGCCAGTTAACACTATCCAGACAGATGTTTTGATTATCGGTGCAAGTGCATCGGGGTTAATGTGTGCCATTGAAGCTGGGAAACGGGATCGCCAGGTAGTCATCTTGGACCACGCAAATAAACCTGGCAAAAAGATCCTCATGTCAGGTGGCGGACGTTGTAATTTCACCAATTATGACATTAATGCTGAAAATTATATTTCGCATAACCCGCATTTTTGTAAATCAGCTCTGAGCAGATTCACGCAATGGGATTTTATCGATATGGTAAATCAACACCATATCCCCTATCACGAGCGAGAACACGGCCAGTTATTTTGCGATAACAGCGCCAAAGATATTCTGAACATGCTGCTGGATGAATGTCAGAAGGTAAATATTGATATCAGGCTAAACATACAAATCAATACCCTGGAACAGGCCAACCAACATGGCTTTACGGTAAATACAATGGGCAATATCTATCAATGCCAATCACTTGTGGTTGCAACAGGAGGATTATCGATACCCAGGATGTGTGCCACGCCATTAGGCTATAAAATAGCTCAACAATTTAATATCAAGGTCTGGCCAACATCTGCCGGGCTGGTACCCTTTACCCTGCAACCTGATGACAAGAAAAGATTTTCCCCTTTATCCGGAATTGCTATTGACAGCGTCGTTAGCAATAAGCGTGCATCATTCAGGGAAAATATTCTATTCACTCATCGTGGTTTAAGTGGGCCAGCTATCTTGCAAATATCTTCTTACTGGCAACCTGGTGAAAGTGTTATGATTAATCTATTACCAGATACCGATCTGGTTGAAAGCCTTAAAAATGCACAACAACAACACCCCAACCAGCTACTCAAAACCTGGCTGGCACAGTTATTACCCAGGAGGGTAATTAGTACCTTGCTACCGGCCGATATGGCAGATAAAAAGCTGCAGACGCTACCGCATAAACAGTTCGAGTTCATTGCGGGACAGCTGCAGAACTGGGAAATCAGGCCAAATGGCACCGAAGGTTACCGGACAGCAGAAGTCACCCTGGGTGGCGTGGACTGTGACGCACTTTCTTCCAAAACCATGGAGGCAAAAAATGTAGCCGGGCTATATTTTATCGGAGAAGTTGTAGATGTCACAGGCTGGCTGGGAGGGTATAATTTCCAGTGGGCATGGTCATCCGCATGGTGTGCTGGCCAATATGTTTAACTAACAAGTAGTCAGGTAATTCCCGTANNCGGTAATGTTATTTATCGATAAACTTACTACCCCCAAAGGGATTGAACGTTCCGAACCAGAGCAACAGAGAGTTGATGAGGTAACGAAAAATATGGTGTTATACCAGTTTAAAACCTGCCCTTTCTGTATGAAAGTTCGTCGTGAAATCAAGCGGCAGTCACTGAACATTGAATTGCGCGATGCTCAACATAACCAGGAATATCGTGCGCAACTGCAAAAAGGTGGTGGCCAGGTAAAAGTCCCCTGCCTGAGAAATGTAAACGACCAGGGAGAGGAAACCTGGCTGTATGAATCAGACCAGATTATTGATTATCTGAAACAGAAAGCTGCCTGAGATTTTTTTCATGAAATACTTCATCTATTTATTTTTAGTCAGTACTATTTCACCAGTAATGGCCGAGACAAATGCTAATGACTATAGTTATGTACTGGATATTGTTGAATCTTTAAAAGTAATTATTCACAAAGAGAAAGATAAAAAAGCATCCCGCACCGAATTGTCACGTATCACAGGTGCAAAGCCATTGATGAAAGATAATCAATACCAGGGACACCAGGTAATCCATGATAGAGAATTAAATGGGTTTATTGGTATTGATTTCCGGGATAACAAGCCCTTGATTGCCGTTTATTCATCACCTCCATTACGCGTTCGCAAGGCTACCAGGCGTTACAAGGAGTTTCGAAGCCTGTTACTAAAGCGCTATAAAGAGCGTGAATACAACCTGTTTGATCTTGGCGACCAAGTAACCGCTCGGCTGAAGAAACAGGCCAGGAAAGTTTCTATTGAGGTGTCTCGGAAAAGATAAGTTCAGGTTTCTTGACTAACAATATACTCAGGTGCGTATGATGGCTTGGTTAACACAAACCATGCACCGTAGGCCATAAGCATACCTGTTACGATCACCATCCAGACTGGAATTGGGGAAAAAAGAATTACATATATCAGGCTTAATGACATCATGGATACCGACAGAGCCTTGGCCTTGGGGGAAATTACACGATGCTCATGCCACTTCTGAATGGGTGGTCCAAAGATTCGATGATGATATAACCAACGATGAAAACGCTCTGAACTTTTGGCAAACATGCCTAATGCCAGTAACATGAATGGCGTGGTAGGTAATACCGGCAAAAACGCACCGAGCACACCAAGACTAAAAAATAGCCAGCCAAGAAAAAAGAATATTATTCGCATTGTGCATTTCATAATATTATATAACGGCAGCTTCCCTCTGGTATTTTAGCATTTTTTTCAATAAAAAAAGGCCGCCTGAAATACCAGTACGGCCTGTGTATCTTATTGATTTTTCTACTTTAGATTATTCCTGAAGATTAATACACAATGGCACGGGCCAGGAAAATCATCGCCAGAAAAAAACCAAACAGCGTACCAATAACATAGGTCAGTGTACGCATGCACTTTGCATCTTCTTGATTACTCATAACTTACCCCTTTAATAACTGTAAAACTTCAGCCTTTTGAGGCCGTTTAAAATACGCAGATAGCTTACTGCTTTACTCGGGAATGTGGAATTTCGTAGATCTAATCCATGGATAAACTTAATTTTGAGTAAAATACTCGGGTATATTGTGTGGTTAATATTCCACTGACTATACAAAATGTAATCACCCATGAAGATCTCGAAGACTGCTGTATACTGTCGCGACAGGAAAATATGAGTAGATAAAATGAATAAAATCAACATCATGGCACTACGCCACTCTGCCTTCTATTCACCATTGCTAATTACTATCGCAGGAGGGTTTCTCAAAAAACAGGGGCTAGAGGCCTGCTATGAGCCTGCTACGCCAGAAAAAACGGTCCCGGACAGCCTGCGAAATGGTTCCGCGCACCTCGCACAATCCGCTGTTGCAACCAGTTTTTCAGAGCTGGAGAAGGGCAAGCAGTGTGATATTGTCCATTTTGCCAAAATTAATGAACGTGACGGGTTTTTCCTGGCCAGTCGAAACGCGAATGATAGTTTTCAATGGCAAGAGCTCATTGGCAAAGAGGTACTTGTTGATCATTTCTTTCAGCCCATGGCCATGTTTCGTTATGCCCTGCACAAACAAGGAATTGATGAGCAGGAAATCACTATTATTGATGCGGGAAGTGTGGAACAAATTGACCTTGCCTTTCGTAATGGCCAGGCAGATTTTGTCCACCAGCAAGGCCCTTTCCCTCAGCAACTTGAACAGGATGGTGTAGGTTATGTAGTTGCCTCGATAGGTGACGCTGTTGGTCCTGTCGCTTTCAGTAGCTTATGTGCCAGACGTGAGTGGTTGAAGACTGATGCGGCAAAGGTGTTTATGCAGGCTTACCGAGAGGCATGTCAGTATGTTTTAGATACATCGGCAAGTGAGCTGGCTCAACAATTAAAAGGTTATTTCCCGAAAATTGACCTTCAGGTTTTAACAAATACGATTGGCACGTATCAAAAGCTTGGTTGCTGGACACCTGATCCCGCAATCACTAAGGAATCCTATGAAAACCTGTTAGAAATATTCTCTTATAATAATATTATCAGCAGGAAGCATGAAATGGGCTCATGTGTTGTCGACCCACCGGAATAAATTAAAGACGCGATGAAGAATAAGTATGGATAATCAGTATCTGCTCGCACACCTCTCCATTAGTGTCTATGATTTATATATGATCTTAGGGGAATAACATGACATTAATAACAAGAATTCTATCTGCAATTATTTTGCTAACTTCATGCCCTCTTTTTTTATCCTCAAATGTATATGCAAACCCTGTTGACAATCCCATTATCCAGCTTTCCATCGATGGCGCTATCGGCCCTGCTACCAGTGATTATATTGAGCGTGCCTTTGCCCGGGCACGTCAACAAAATGCTTCTCTGATTATCATTCGTATTGACACCCCGGGCGGTCTTGACTCCGCGATGCGCAAAATTATCAGGGAAATTACTAATTCATCGATACCGGTCGCCAGTTATGTATCGCCAACCGGGGCCCGGGCGGCTAGTGCGGGCACCTATATTCTTCTTGCCAGTCATATCGCGGCGATGACACCCAGTACTAACCTGGGGGCAGCAACCCCGGTAAAAATCGGTGGCGGATTGCCCTCCCCCTCCGATCCTGATAAGAAAGCTGGCCAGGATAATGATTCTGCAATGAAAAATAAAATCATCAATGACGCCGTTGCTTATATCCGCGGGCTGGCCGCATTGCATGGTCGTAACCAGGACTGGGCCGAAAAAGCAGTACGCGAAGGTGACAGCCTGACGGCGAATGATGCGCTTAAACTTAATGTCATCGATATTATCGCGACTGACATGGGGGACCTGCTAAAACAAATACATGGTCGTGAAATAAAGGTACTTGGCAAAAAGCGAACCCTTGAGACAACAGGCTTACCAATACAACAACTTGAACCTGACTGGCGTAGCCGATTTCTTAATGTCATCACGAATCCGAATATCGCTTATATCCTGATGTTAATTGGTATTTACGGCCTGATACTCGAGTTTTCTAACCCCGGGGCAATCATCCCTGGTACAGTTGGTAGCATTTGTTTGTTACTGGCGCTCTATTCTTTCCAGCTATTGCCGATTAATTACGCTGGCATGGCCCTGATATTACTGGGTGTGGCGTTGATGGTCGGAGAAGCATACGAACCAAGTTTTGGTATTCTTGGTATAGGTGGCGTCATTGCGTTTATTATTGGCTCCATCATCCTGATGGATACCAAGGCACCTGGTTTTGGCATTGATATATCAGTTATTGTCACCTTCTCATTAACAAGCGCGCTGGTCTTCATTTTTGTCGTGGGCATGGCGATTAAGGCCCGCAGGCGCCCTGTTGTTAGTGGTCTTGAGGAACTGATTGGCAGTGAAGCTGTTGTCATAAACGACTTTAATCAAACCGGCACCGTATCAATACACAGTGAAACCTGGCGTGCACAAACAGATTTACCCGTGCAAAAAGGGCAAAAAGTAAAAGTAATGGGCAGTAAAGGTCTGACCCTGCAAGTCGAACCCATACCTCATTCATCGGGAAAAACAACACAATCCACATCTTCAGACAAGGAGAATGAATCATGACATCATACAGTCTTTATATTCTTATCATATTTGTTGTACTGTTTTTTGCCAGTGCAATCAAAATTCTCCGCGAGTATGAACGTGGTGTTGTCTTCTTGCTGGGAAGGTTCTGGAAAGTAAAAGGTCCCGGTTTCATTATCATCATTCCCATTATCCAACAAATGGTCAGGGTTGATTTACGTACTATTGTGATGGATGTGCCAAGCCAGGATGTTATCTCGCGAGATAACGTTTCCGTAGAAGTTAATGCCGTGGTGTATTTTCGTGTTATCGAACCCGACAAAGCGATCATCCAGGTTGAAAATTTTATGCCGCCACCAGCCAGTTGGCGCAGACCACGTTACGTTCTGTGCTGGGACAACATGAACTGGATGAAATGTTGTCCGAACGCGAGAGATTAAATGCCGATATCCAGAGCATTCTCGACCAGCAAACTGATGCCTGGGGTATAAAAGTAAGTAATGTTGAAATTAAGCATGTCGATCTGGATACAACCATGGTTCGCGCCATTGCCAAGCAGGCAGAGGCTGAACGTGTCCGCCGTGCCAAGGTCATTCATGCCGAGGGTGAAATGCAGGCAGCAGAAAAGCTACTGGAAGCCGCCCAGAAACTTTCACAACAACCACAGGCATTACAGTTACGTTACCTGCAAACATTAACCGAGATAGCCAATGAACGCACCAATACGATTGTGTTCCCTTTACCCATGGACATGGTCGAAACCTTAATGGCAAAGATAACTGACAAATAATCAACAGCTATGTGCTATACACTTTCTTTTGCAGCAGGTGTTACCCCCGTGACACCTGCTGTTAAGGCAAAGCGCATCGCGTCTTCCATGTTCATTTTTAATGGTCGAACAGCACTACGCGGCATAAAAACGGCATAACCGCCTATCATATAGCTTATCGGAATATATACCAGAATATTATCCCCTTCCTGAAAGTCGACGGGTAACTTGTCTGATTCCGCCTGGGTAACAAAACCGATCACCTGCATACCAGTATTGCCAATTTCTACTGAAACAACCTGTTCAAACTGTTTCTTGCTCTGTGGTGAGAAATAGTTGAAAAAGTCTCGTATTGCACTATATACGGACTTGATTAATGGCATGCGATATAAAATACGTTCCCCAATACCAAATACCCAGCGCACAATGTAGAGGTTCATCAATAAACCCACGAAGAAAACTCCGATGAATCCGATCACAATCCCCATACCTGGCCGGTACATTTCATCAGGGAGTACCAGTTGAATCAGGTGTCCCAGCACGGCCTCTGTAGAGATCGCGAACCAGTAAAACAGGTAAACAGTGAGCACGATTGGCAACATGGTAATCAGGCCAGTAATCAGGTTTTTACTGATAAATCTCACCATAGATTTTCCCCTTTATTATAATGATTGTAGATATTTCAACATTTTAGTACGCATTTGCTGATCGGGTAAACGACCATATGCCGCATTCATGTTCTCTATTAAATGTTCAAGCTTTGATGTTGCCGTATTTCAAAAATAATTGCGCCCATGTTGTACAATCGATTTCCCCGGCCCATTTCGGCAATGGATGTTCTGCCACATAATCGAATAAACCACCACGTTGGAAAGGCCGGTTAATAATAACCGCGATACCCTTTTCCTGCGCCAACGGTAACAAGTATTCTTCGGCTTCTCTATCCAGCATATTATAGGTAAACTGCACAAAGTCCAGCTGTCCACTTTTCATAATATCAACCAGTTCTTCATGCCGGCGCCCATGTGATGTCGTAACGCCTACATAACGAATCTCGCCTTTTTGTTTCATGTTGTGCAAGGTAGGCAAATGCACCTCCCAATCCATCAGGTTATGGACCTGCATTAAATCCAGTCGTTCCAGTCCCCATAACAAGCGAGAGCGTTCCATCTGCAATATACCGTTACGTTGCCCTGATACCCAGACCTTTGTTGCTGAAAATAATCCATCATGATGCCCGATGCGCTTCAGACATTTCCCTATCACTTCCTGTGCCGTTCCATACATAGGTGAGGAATCAAGTATGCCGCCACCACGCTTTAGAAATTCCCGCATGATTTTTTCACGCGTCTTCATCGCCTGCTCATCGTCCAGATCAATACCAAAAGTCAGCCAGGAACCCAGGCCAATAGCAGGAATATTTTCTCCGGTTGAGGGTATACGGCGTGTGTGCTGACCTGTGAAGAAAGAAGCCTTTGATGGATTTAAAAGCGTAACTGAAGCCAAAGTTAACAGGTATTGCAAAAATTGTCGTCGATTGAGTGACATAATGCGGTGCTCCTAAATCGAATCATTACAGCATTATTTAAAATTACTGGATTTTCAAGGTAAAAGATAATACTTTTCGTGAAACCACCATGCTTATCATTTGTAAATATTTTTGCTAAAAAGATTTTCGAAAAGACGGAAACAAAAAAGCCCCGGCATATGCCAGGGCTTAATCTTTACGCTAGTGTAATGGAGTATTATTGATCCATTGCGTTATCGTGAACGTACTCAAGTACCTGTACTGAATCATCTGCTGCCTGTGCAAATGTGTCAATACCATTACCATCATCAACAATTGGTGTTACGGTATTAAACTCGACAACATCATTAATCTGAACTTCAGTAGGATAATAAACATCAAATACACCATCACCATCAGTATCCTGACCCTGAAGGATCCAGACTTTTACATCATCAGTGTAAACATCATCACGCTCATAGTTCCATGTTGTTACAAAGTTTGACAGTTCTGCATCCAGGCCAATGAATTTCGCGATATACATCACTTCATCAACTGTTAATGTTCCGGTCTTATCCGAAGCTGCCGCGATAGCTGATGCAGCGACAAGACCAGCATCTGCCACTGATATATCAAATGAATAGGTAACGGTTTGACCATCAACTGTTGCTGTTGTAGTCAGCGTAATAACACCACCCACTGCAGGCGTTGAGACAATTGCCTTGAACAACGCCAGGTTTTCCAGTGGTGAATCAATAGTTACACCATCAGCAACCAGGCGACCAGATGGATCCAGGGTAACCTCGGTTGCAGAAGATAATTTGCTTAGTGCTTCAACCAGTGAATGATCCAGTACTTTTTCTGGCGCACGGGCGATATTTAAGCGTCCCAGTTCAACCTCAACGGTTAAACTTGCATCCAGCGGATGCCCTTCAGCATCTAGTGGAATCGGATTACCACTTGCATCCAGTGGCTGTACAAAGCAACCGTCAGTACTCCCTGTACAGACTACCTGCTCACCATCAACCCATTTCACAAGGATTGGCACACCATCATCGGTACGTAATATTGCCCACAGGTCGCCGTAATCTGTACCTTTCTTGGTATCACTACCATGGCTGCCGCCACCCGGTTTTGGTGCTGTGGAACCTGGGCCTGCCCAGTCAGGTCTGTCAGAATCTTCAGCTGCCTCTTCGAGGAAAGCGTCAATACTTTTATTGGCACTACCGCGCTTAAGGCCGCCAGCACCTTTTCCGCCTTTGCCTCCGCCAGAATGGCCTTCACCTTTCTTTCCCTGGCCCTTACCTTCAGCTGCTTGTGCCTGCTTAATACCGTTATCAGATCCCACAAGATTGACACCGGCTATAACCACCGCGGCCACTAAACCAATCGCGATAGCAATTTTGCTAAACTTAAATGACTGTGTATTACTCATTTTCCACTCCTTATATCTAATATCACTAAAATACTATGCTATACGTGTAACAAACTATTGTACCAAGGTACGATTTCATCATTTCATTCTGGTAAACTATATAACTGCCTTGAGCCGTAAAAATAATTGATTAATTTTGTAATCTTCTCCGGTAATATTCGAATCTCTTTCCGCTCGATGCAAATCAATACTAAAGCTCAGGTTTTCAAGGATTTTTTGCATATAACCCACTCCGTAATCAAGGTAATCATCTTCACGGTTTATCAGGTAATACTCTGCTGTTGCACGGGCTGCTTCAATATTGATGCCCTTATTATCAGAAAAGGGTAAATTCAACCGTATGGAACTATCCGTAAACAGGTATCCTGGTGAATTATCTAGTGTTGTCTCTTCTATAGAACGACCTGCTTTAAACGAAAGACTACTTGATTCAAAAAATTTCCAGGTATGCTGCAAATCAAAATAAGATTCATCAACATCCTCAAACACTGTGCTCTGGTATTCCCGGTGTAATTTGCCGATTGATAGTCTGCTTATGGTTGTTGAAGAGACATACTCGAGGCCTATTGAATTTCTGATCCCATCTGAATTTCGTTCATTTCCTTCATTATCGATGGTTTGTGTGTAATCACGTTTATCAGTCACGCTATTCAAAAACACGGCGCTGGCTGGTGAGTATTTGTACAAATACCTGAAGCCAACTGCGTTCTCGTCTCTATCCCGATCATCATTATCGATAACACTCCCGAGGCTATCAATATCATCGAAATCAATTCGCGTAGTGTTAAGTATTACTCGAAAATAATGATTGTTGTATCTACCTGAATAGCCAATATCGACGGCAGAGTTAACGAATTTTGTCGGTCTATCGCCTGATATTTCGTCAGGGGAGGCCCGATCTTCATGATCCCTGATATAGCCAAGACCTAAAAGCATATGATGCCTTTTGTTCACATCATATCTACCTTTGAAATTTAGCCAGCCATTATTGACGTTCTCTTCAGCCAGCTCAGCATAGCGGGAAACTTCTAAACCTGCATCCACATTGATTTCATGTTGCTTCCAATCCGACTTTAGATTCACAGCGGGAGTTATGATGGTAACTGCGTCATCTTTTTCATCTGTACTTGAAGCATAAACATTATCATCATAATATTCAGTCAAACTTACGGAGGGAGATAAAATAAAATTACCCAGCTTTATTCCCTGCGCATCCTGTTTTTCAGTTCTCTTCCTGACAATGATAATACTCTTTCGTTTGATTGGTTTTTTCTCACTATCAAGAAAAATATCGGTGGGAAGTTCCTGTGCTGCAACATGATTACTTGTTGCGGCACCAAATGAAATAAAGACACATATACAGGTTATTATTTTTCTTAAATGCATATTTAATAAACTCAAAAGCATGTCATTTCTTCATTGTTAATTCAAATTGATCAACAAACTTACCCATGTTGGCCAGGATGCGATAAGCGCTTACCAGGTAATCATATTCGGCTGTTATCAAAGAGCGGTTTGCCTGGTAAAGCTCATTTTCACTATCCAGTAAATCGAGCAATGATCTTCTGCCTATCTTGAACTGATCTGAATAGGCTGAACGAGTTGCAGCAATGGATTTTACATGCTCTCTCAGGTAGGGCATTTGTTGCTTGACTGACTCATAGGAACTCCATGCCAGTCGCATTGACTCGGTAACTTTTCTTCTCACATCATCATAATTATCCCGGGATTCATTGAGTTGAGATAGGGCTTGCTTCGAGCGCGCTGCATCATAACCGCCATTAAACAGGTTGTAACGCATCTTCAGCATCAGGCTGTAATCCTTCTCAACACCTTCAATACCATCAAGATTCTCTCCGCGGCTTTGGTCGAACACCAGGTCAAAATGGGGGTAATAGCCACTTCTTGCCTGTTTCTTTTGTGACTGTGCGGCATCCATATCAGCCATGGCAGCTTTTACAACAGGGTTATTTTCCAGCGCAGCGTCAACTGCCGCATCAAGACTAACAGGCAACTTATCATCCCATGTCTCCGGTTTAACCAGGTCTGTCGGGGTATCGCCAGTAATTCTCAGGTACCTGGATACTGCATTCATGTAGCTGGCTCGATCAGCAACCAGGTTTGCCCGTGCACGCGCAACACGACCCATTGCCTGGTTAATATCAGACTTGCGCCCAACACCGGATAAACTGCGTGATTTAACTTTTTTATACAGTTGAAGGTGAATACCCAGGGTCTCTTCCGATAATTTTACAAGCTCCTGGTATTGCATAACACGCAGATAGGCATTTGCCACACTTAACGCAGTCTGCTCGGTAAGATTATGTAGTTGGTGATTGGCTGATCGTACTCTTGCTTCTGACTTGTCGATATCGCTGGTTGTATCAAATCCTTCAAACAGGTTATATGTCACAACAAATGCTTCTTCCTGCCGGGTGAGATCAACATAATCTGTCTCGCCTGCTGCTTCAGTAAAGCGATTTTTACTGTTCTCATTTCCTACTGCCGCTAAAAGATCGACTCTTGGATATTGACCTGCCTGTGCCTGTCGTAATTCATATTGTCGAATCGATTTGCGATTAATCTCTGCCTTGATTTGAGGATTGCTGGCGAGTGTTTTAAATATCACCGTATCAAGACTTTCGGCTGAAACCACTTGAGGAGTTATCATTATGCCAAAAGATAACATAAAGATATTTCGATACTTTGCTGACATTAATTAAACCTTTTATTAGTATTGTTAACAGATCAGTATTACGAAGTTATATGAGTTTTTATTGTCACTCGATAACAATCAGATTGCCATTATTTACTAACTGGTCAACATCCGGTTCCATTTCCAGGTTATCCAGGATCGCAACCACCTCGAAATCATCAAGACTGCCTGAGCCTGATGGGTTGACACTTAATTCAAAACTCGCCTCTTCTGTCTCACTAGGGGTTATCTGAACATATTGCGAGATGGGATCACTTTGATCGAAATCAAGAATTGCAGAAATATCAATTTGGTCATGCTGACTGAAATCAAGAATACGGTCAGCTTCGCCATCAATATTTTCAAATTTGAAAATATCTCCCGACCCACCGCCTTTTAAGGTATCAGCTCCTTCACCACCGATTAAGATATCAGGGCCGCCACCACCGTATAACTCATCATTTCCGGGACCACCGCTTAAGGTATCCGGGCCACCTTCACCGCGTATGATATCGTCACCGGCACCGCCATCCAGGGTATCCGGACCGCCACCACCATAGATGGTGTCATTGCCTTCGCCACCATAAACGGTATCTGGTCCACCCTCGGCATTAATGAAATCATCTCCTTCACCACCGGTTACTTCGTCAGGTGCACCACCAGCATAAATAATATCGTCACCGGTGCCACCATCTATAATGTCGGGGCCGCCATGGCCAACAATTTCATCATTTCCTGCTCCACCATAAAGCTCATCCGGGCCACCCAAGCCAACAATAAGATCATCGCCCTCTCCACCATGGATGACATCAGGACCGCCTCCTGAAATCAGCGTGTCATTACCCGCCAGACCCTCAATAATATCGGGGCCACCTTTGGTTACCAGTACGTCATCACCTGCAGTACCAATCAGGACACTAGCCTCATCGGTACTGCCATGGCCATGACCACTGTCAATGATCTGTCCTAGCGCAGTATCGCCCACAATCATGGCATTGACCGGGTTACTGAGCGTCAGGTAAAAGTGTTCATCAGTCTCAACGAGTTTGTCACTGTAAATGGCTACCTCAATCGTGCCTGACATTTGTCCAGCCGGGATAATGAGTGTGCCACTCGTTTGTCCATAATCAGCTTCATCCACTCCCTGACCACCGGATACCGCGGTTCCATCGACAGTTTTGAAATCAACACGCACATCATGTTTTGCCGGCGAAGATAAGGTAACGGTAAAAACGGCAATCGATGATAAACTGCCCCCGGCATAGCCATAGCCACCTCCGTGCCCTGCGCTATGGCCGCCGTCTGCACCTGTATCATGTGAACCGTCATCATGACCCGAGTCGGTATCATGCGAGGTATCATCGTGGCCTGAATCAGTATCATGCGAAGTATCGTCATGCCCGGAATCATGACCTGAGGTGTGATCTGTACCATGATCAGAGTCAGTATCATGGTCTTCGTCTTCATTACCGGGTTCTGGCTCAAGGATAGTAACGCCACTAATGGAAAGTTTTGGCAATATCATTTCCGGCATGGCATGGGTTTCAACATCACCACCCACGGGCTGCTGAGCAGCATTTAACTGGACTTCAGGTGCTGGTGATAAATCCCCTTCACCCAGGGGGCCTTCATTTAAGGCATGGAAGCTTTGCTGGGCGGCCTGTTGCGCGGCAC
>JARRJY010000021.1:0-19538 GCA_037388705.1 Gammaproteobacteria bacterium | reverse complement strand
TTGCGATCACCCTGGACAAGACGCTCAATCAACATGAACACATCGGTCCAGAGAGTTTGAAAACAGAAGTAACCACAAAACACCCGGCCAGCTATACCAGTCACGAAAAAAAGCAAAAAAGCGGCGATAACCAGGAACCCGGCGAGCCAGAAAATATCCTGTGCATATACCGTGAGATCAAATATATAAAAACGACGATGAACAATATCAAACAGTACTGCCTGGTCAGGTCCTGTTGAGCGTTCCCAGCGTAGCCATGGCAACAAGAAGTACACGCTATACGCAAGTGCCAGTATTCCATATTTCAGGTTACGAAAACGACCTTTTACCGAGCGGGGAAAAATCTCGATACGGCTCTGGTACAAATCACCATGTTGTTTGAATTGATCAGGCATTTTTTTGAAAACCTATAGACACAAAAGGAGGGTACGCAGAAACCACGTCCCTCCCGGTAATTACCTTAATGTAACAACGAATCAGACAGGCTTATTTTCCTCCACCTAACTCATGTACATAGAAAGTCAGTATCTTGATTTCCGTATCGCTTAAACGACCTTTCCAGGCAGGCATTACGCGAGTCTTGCCATCAGTCACGACTTTAACAATAGCTGCTTTTTTAATTGCCATATCTTTACTGCCTGATACATTAGCAATGGTCCAGATGCTATCTGTTAAGTTTGCCGAACCCATTGAGATCTGACCTTTTGCATCAGCACCATGACAGGCAAAGCATCCACCTGCTCCAGTAAATACGGCTTTACCTCGTTGAGCTGCTTGTGCATCAACTTCGTGGCCAGAAATACTCAGGACGTAATCTGCCACATCACTGATTTGTGCTTCGTTCAAGCTTTTCTTAAAGCTGGGCATCGCGCCATTATGACCGTTGGTGATAGACTCCTGAATTTTTTCAAAGCTACCACCCCATAACCAGGCGTCATCTGCCAGGTTAGGATAAGCGCCTATTACACCGCCACCACCATTCTGATGACAGGCCGCACAGTTATCAGCAAACAGAACTTTTGCTTTTGAATAGACAAACGCAGTCTTGTCATCGCTGGATTTAATATCAGCATATGATGCTGTTTTCAGCTCTTCAATATACTTAGCCTGGGCTTCGCGCGCTTCCTCTAATTCCTTCATTAACAAAGAACGCGTATTCCAGTGGGTAGTGACTTCTTTGCCATCCGCGGTCTTATAGGTAATGTCATTCATGGTGCCCTTGGTAAAGGTATTACCAACTGGCCAGGCCGGGTAAAGCACCCAGTAAACCAGGGCAAATACTACCGTGGCATAAAAGCCCCATAACCACCAGGAAGGCAGCGGGTTATTAAATTCCTGCAGGTCACCATCCCAGGCATGACCTGTGGTTTGTACAGTTTGTTTAGTCTTTTCTGTGCTCATGGTTCAGTTCCTTACGATGCTCTGCATCTAAATCTTCTTCATCATCAAGCGGTATGTTTTTATATGATTCCAGTCGTTTTGTGCGTTTTTTGCCGGTAAAAACATACAACAAAATCAATACGAACGTTACGAAGAACAACACCAATACAAAAGGCTTGGTGTTTTCCATACGGGTGAACCACATTAACCAGTCAAACATGACTCACCCATAATATTAGCGGTATTGTGTAAAGTGGCCGTCATCAAACTTGCTGAAATCAACCATGGTACCCAGTACCTGCAAATAAGCTACGAGGGCATCCATCTCGGTGATTTCACCTTTGTTACCGTCAAAGTTACCTGCTTCAGCCTGCGCAATCAGGTTTTCTTCAGCTTTGTTGATGTCCAGTTGCTCTGCAACATCTTTACCGAAACGTTCAACATTGGCGTCAAACTCGGCTTTTGTTTCCGAGTAAGGTACGCCAACCATTTTCAGTGCACGCATACGATCAGCAATGTCTTTATATTCCAGTTTATTTTTTGCCAGCCATGGATAGTTCGGCATGATTGATTCCGGAACAACTGATCGTGGTGCCGTCAGGTGTTGTACGTGCCATTCGTTGGAATACTTATTACCTACACGAGCCAGGTCAGGACCAGTTCGTTTTGACCCCCATTGGAACGGGTGATCAAACTTGGACTCGGCTGCCAGCGAGTAGTGGCCATAACGTAAAGCTTCATCACGGAAAGGACGAATCATTTGCGAGTGGCATAAATAACAACCCTCACGGATATACAGGTCACGACCACGTTGTTCCAGTGCAGTGTAAGGACGAATGGTATCTTTACCGTTTACTTTTACTTCTTCAATTGTGCTATCGATAAAGTAAAGAGGTACGATTTCAACCAGGCCACCGATACTGATAACGATCATCGTCAGCGCGATAAGCCATCCAGCGTTTGTTTCTATCGTTTCATGTTTCATGATTATTCTTCCCGCCGATTATGCTTGAGCCATTTTCGCGGCAATTTTTGCTTCCATTTCTGCCTGTTCTTTTTTCGCCTGGCGAATTGTCATAAAGGTGTTGTAAGCCATAAGGACAATACCTGCGACAAAGAACAAGCCACCCAGCGCACGTACGATATACGGCATGTTAAGGAAGCTAACTGTTTCTACGAAGGTGTAAGCCAGGTTACCGTAGTCATCGAAGGCACGTAACAACAGGCCTTGACCGATACCGGCAACCCACAGGGCACTGATGTACAGAACGATACCGATGGTTGCCAACCAGAAGTGGGCAAATATCAGTTTTTCACTGTACATCTTGGTTTCCCATAAACGAGGGATCAGGTGGTAAAGTGAACCGAATGAAATCATCGCTACCCAACCTAGCGCACCAGAATGTACGTGACCAATGGTCCAGTCGGTGTAGTGAGACAACGCGTTAACACTCTTCAGTGACATCATTGGACCTTCGAAGGTCGACATACCGTAGAACGATAACGATACGATCATAAAGCGAACGATCGGGTCAGTACGCAGCTTGTCCCAGGCACCTGATAAGGTCATGATGCCGTTGATCATGCCACCCCAGGAAGGTAGCAGCAGCAGAATAGAGAATGTTGCTGCCAGTGTAGAAGTCCAGTCTGGTAACGCGGTCCAGTGAAGGTGGTGTCCACCAACCCACATATACAGGAAGATTAACGCCCAGAAGTGGATGATAGACAGACGGTATGAGTAAACCGGGCGACCTGCCTGCTTGGGAACGAAGTAATACATCATGCCAAGGAAGGCTGCCGTCAGGAAGAAGCCTACCGCATTATGACCATACCACCACTGCGTCATGGCATCCTGGACACCTGAATGCAAGCTGTATGAGCTCAGGCTCATCAGGTTTACCGGCACCGCCATATTGTTAAAGATGTGCAGTAGTGCTGTCGCCAGGATAAAGGCGATGAAGAACCAGTTGGCAACATAGATATGTGGCTGGCTACGTTTACGAATAGTACCCACGTAGATAAACAGGTACGCTACCCAGGTTACTGCAATCAATAAATCGATTTGCCATACCATTTCCGCATATTCACGACCCTGTGTGTAACCAAACAGGTATGAAAGCGCCGCTGTACCAACAGAAATCTGCCAGCCCCAGAAAGTAAAGTTGGCCCATGCACCACCAGCTAGCCGGGCCTGACAGGTACGCTGTACTACATAATAAGATGTAGCAAACAGGGCACTACCGCCAAAACCAAAAATAACCAGGGTAGTGTGGACTGGACGAAGACGTCCGAAGGTGATTTCCGGGATATCAAAGTTAAGGAAAGGGAAAGCCAGCTCTGAACCAATGTACAAACCTGCCGTCATGCCAAGCACGCCCCAAACCAGTGTCATAATGGTGAACTTACGGACTATGTCAAAATTGTATTGTTCTGCCCGTGCTGTCGAATGCGCCATTCTGGTGCCTCACAATTTCCTAGGGTTAAATATGAGGAGGGCTCTGCCCAGTGGAATAACCAAGCAGAACCCTCTGTTATATTACAATATTAGTATATTGTAAATTAATTCAAGACATGCAGGCAAGCTGCATTAGGAAAAAGGAAGTATAGACCAACCTGTAATTTTTTCTTCACTTACAAAATCAAAGGCTTATAGAATTCTTGCCTCAAGGAAATTTCCTAAAACTGGCATTAGAAGAACAGCGGTAAATAGTGATCAATAAGCAGTAAGGCAAAAATAATCATTAAGTAAATGATTGAATAGCCAAACGTTTTCATGGCAATTCTGGGATCCTTGCCTGACTGCATCTGGATAGCGTACTTGAGGAAAATACCGCCAGAAATGACTGCCCCAACCAGGTAGAACAAGCCACTCATGCGAGTCAGGTAGGGCAACAACGTAACAATAAACATAATAATGGTATAGAGCAGGACCTGGAGACGGGTAAAGGGTATGCCATGTGTCACCGGCAGCATGGGCACATCAACCTTTGCATACTCGTCACGACGATGGATAGCCAGGGCCCAGAAATGTGGTGGAGTCCATGTATATATAATAAGGAACAACAACAGGCTGTTCGGATCAACTGTACCCGTCATTGCTGTCCAGCCCAGTACCGGCGGCGCGGCACCTGCTGCACCACCTATCACAATGTTCTGTGGAGTCGCACGTTTCAGGTACATGGTATAAACAATCGCGTAACCGATTAAAGACAGCAGAGTTAATACAGCGGTTAAACGATTAACAAACACATCCAGGATCACCATTGACAGAATACCAATGATTAAGGAAAAGAATAATGCCTGTTTGTTGGTGATATGTCCTGTTGGTAGTGGACGTTGCTCGGTGCGTTTCATTTCTGCGTCGATCTTTTGATCCACGATCTGGTTAATGGCGGCAGCAGACGCTGATGCCAGACCGATACCAATCGAGGCAATAAGGATTAAACCCCAGTCAGGTGTTATCGCTGGTGGAACCGCCAGGAACATGCCGATAACAGCAGTAAATACCAGTAACATGACTACGCGTGGTTTACATAACTCGTAATAGTCACACCAGTAACTGAAAAATCCGTGCTTACTATTTTCTGCTATTTGAGAATCTTTACTCTGGTTCATAATAATTTCTCAACTAGTCAATTATCCAATTCGTGAATATTTCAGTAAGTGCTGCAGATCCTTAATGAGATGAATAGCAGGAAATTCTTTTTCATAACTCATCATGTAATAGCCATTTGGATCTACCATATATACACGATGCAAACTATCAAGCGAATCATTTTGATTTAATTTAAACTGCTCAATAGCCTTCTCGTCAGCTGAAACCACGATCATTTCACGATGTTCATGCAGTATTTCAGAAAGATGCTTTGACTGCAGACCCCCTGTAACAATTAACACACGTTGAACACGGCCAATATTACCACCCTGAGACAAACGCCCCTGCCGTGTTTTCAAAAGATTACTTGCGCAGGTTTCGTTACAATCTGCTTTTTCAATCTGCACCAGCAACCATTTGCCTCTGAGGTCAGAAAACTTAAACTTACTTCCTGTCTTGCCATGCATGGTAACATCCTGTAATAGTCTGGCAGGTTCAACTAGGTTACCATTATTCCTTCCGCCCTGTTGCCACTTATCCAGGTTCGTATATAACCACCACGAAATAATGATAGGCGCGAGGAACACAAGCGCCATCATTAAAAATTCTTGCTTGAAAGTTATTTTCTTTTTCTGCTGGTTTTCACTACTCATGACTATTCACTTCTAATCTTTTTGCTGTTTACGACAATAAAAATTACTAACAAGACAAACGCAAATGAAAACCATTGCACGGCATAACTAACATTTTTTTCAGGTGGCGATATAACTATCTTCCAGTCTCGAATAAACTCACTGTTTGCCTCGCTATCCTGTAACAGGATATAAGGTAATAATCTTACACCTAATTGTTTTTCGATAGCGTCCATTTCCAGCCATTGAATTCGCCATGGCCACTGGTTATTTTCATTTATAGCATCACCCAGCGTAAACTGGGATGAAGGAAACTTTATCATACCTTTTATATGTTGCAGTCTGTCACTTGTTTCTACTCCTGGTAAATTTTCCCGGTGTATTTTCATTGGCACCCAGCCACGATTTACCAGGATGTATTCATTAGTATCCTTAATCTTTAATGGCGTTAAAACATGATAACCATGTATACCGTTATAGGGTTTATTATCCAGAAATATTATCCTGTCTGTTAAAAACATGCCGCTTACTTCCGCTTTCTGATACTCGAAAACTTCTTTAGCTGAGCGGCCCCCATTAAGATCCAGGTACCCTTGTGCCACTAGTTTTTGTTGTTGCTGCTGGATGGCTCTTTTCTCATCCGCCCTGTCCAGTTGCCAGAAACCCAGGCGAATAAATATGGCTAATATCACTAATGTAAAAATTATGGCCCATAACTTGGGCCTGAACTGATATTTTCCAATAAGCATTGAGACGACTCTGACGATTTACTGTATACTTTTATTATTGTCCTTAAATAAATAAGGAAATTACTATGCTATTCAAAATTATTGTTGTTGCTCTGCTCGGCTTCATTGTTCTCAGCCTGAGTACTGCTTTGTTTTCCATGATTAATGATAAAGGGCAAACTGATCGCACAGTTAAAGCCTTGACTGTCCGTATAGCACTGTCTATTGGCCTTATCGTTTTATTGGGTATCGGATACCAACTAGGTCTAATTCAACCACACGGGGTTCACTAATTCCATTTAAACTTTTCTATTCCCCCAATAAATCAATCATGCATAAAAAAGGCGCTGCCATGGCAGCGCCTTTTTAATTTGAGGGTTTTCGTCACTTATAACCAGTACACGAAAATGAACAGGCCTAACCAGACCACATCCACAAAATGCCAGTACCAGGCAGCCGCTTCAAACGCGAAGTGGTTTTTCGGAGTGAAGTGACCTTTAACAGCACGCATGGTCATTACAAACAGCATAATGGCGCCAATGGATACATGTAAACCATGGAACCCTGTCAACATGAAAAAGGTCGAACCGTAAACACCTGAACCCAGTGTCAGGTTTAATTCATTGTAGGCTAACCCATATTCCTCAATCTGCAGGAACACGAACAATGCACCTAAAGCAACGGTAGCTGCCAGCCACATGATCAGACCACCACGTTTTTCTTTCTTAAGCGCCCAATGGGCAAAGGTAACTGTCACACCCGAAGATAGCAGGATTAACGTGTTGTAGAACGGAACATGCCATGTTTCGATAATACCTTCTGGGGCAGGATATTTAGCAGCATCAGGGTTATTCAATAAAGGCCAGTCCCTGGTGAAATCAGGCCATAACAGTTGTCCTGTCATGGCATTATTACCTGCACCGTCAAGCCATTCTGTTGAGAACTGTCGTACATAGAATAATGCACCAAAGAAGGCGGCGAAGAACATGACTTCCGAGAAGATAAACCAGATCATACCCATACGGAATGAGGTATCTACCTGGGCATCGTATTTGCCAGCTTCACTTTCAGAAATTACCTGACCGAACCAGCCAAACATCATGATTGCAATGACAATTGCACCGGCAATCATAAATATATTACTACCACCATGCAGGAATGACGCAAAGCCCCCTAACAATAAAGTGATACCAACTGAACCTACTATTGGCCAATGACTTGGCGCTGGCAGATAGTAGCTACTTTGAGCATGTGACATGACTACCCCTCTTCTTTTTATATAATTTAATATTAATTAGTTAACACTAACCTGTGTCTGCGTTACTGCAATTTTATGTTGTTGCTGATTTGCTGCTTGTCGGTTTTGTGTGTCAAAGAATGTATAGGCCAGACTGATGGTCGATATACTCTTTGGCAAATCCGGATCCACAACAAAGACTAATGACATTTCTTTTTCTTCACCTGGCTTGAAGGTTTGCTGTGTAAAACAAAAGCATTCAAGTTTTGTAAAATATTTATTTGCCGGACCTGGCGATATACTAGGTATGGCTTGTGCAACTACCTTATGGCCGGTCTTGTTTTTCGCGTAATATTTTACTTTTGTTATTTTGCCAGGATGAATCTTTACCTTTCTTGTTATTGGTTTAAAATCCCATTGCAGGTTCTGATTCAAACTCGAAAAAAATTCCACAGTAACTTCGCGGGTCAGGTCCTGGCGCTTCTGAATTCCTTCAGCACGTTTAACCTGTTGGGCAACATTAACTTTGCCCTGCTCAATCTCTGTGAATTTGCCATTTAACCCGAAGGTATCGCAAATCAGGCTATATAAAGGGACAAGCGCAAACCCAAAACCAAACATGCCCAGCGCCACTATGCTTAGCAGGCCAGCTGTTTTTTTGTTGGATTTAAACTCTTCTCCCATACTAGCTTTATCCGTATTTTGCTAATGAAGCTGCGTAAAAAATAATGGCTATCGCAACAAGAATAACAATTGTGATGATAATGCCTTTTTTATTTTTCACCCTAATACCTGCTTCTTTACGTTTTTAATACAGCCCCTGCTTTACACCAGGGGCTTATTTACTTTTTTCTTACTTCACCTCTGGTGGAGTTTCAAAAGTATGGTATGGCGCCGGGGAAGGAACAGTCCATTCCAGGCCTTCAGGATTTTCAGTCCATACTTTGTCAGTTGCTTTTTCACCGCCCCTGATAGTCTTGATTACGATGAACAAGAACAGGATTTGTGAAGCACCAAACACGAAACCACCGATAGATGACATAAAGTTGAACTCTGCAAACTGGGTTGAATAGTCAGGTATACGACGTGGCATACCCGCCAGCCCCAGGAAGTGTTGCGGGAAGAACAATACGTTTACAGAGATTGCTGACACCCAGAAATGAATCTTGGCCAGTTTTTCATCGAACATGTTACCGGTCCACTTCGGTAACCAGAAGTAAACACCACCAATGATGGCAAATACTGCACCAGTTACCAGTACATAGTGGAAGTGAGCCACTACGAAGTAAGTATCGTGGTACTGGAAGTCAACCGGGGCAACACCCAGCATCAGGCCGGTGAAACCACCGATTGTGAACAGGAAGACAAACGCAACTGCCCACAGCATGGGTACTTCAAAGGTCATTGAGCCTTTCCACATGGTAGCCGTCCAGTTAAAGACCTTAACTGCTGTTGGCACGGCAATCATTACCGTTGCGTACATGAAGTACAGTTCACCAGCGACTGGCATACCTACTGTGAACATGTGGTGAGCCCATACGATGAATGACAGAAAGGCAATCGCAGCTGTTGCATATACCATTGAGGCATAACCAAACAGTGGTTTACGTGCAAAGGTAGGAATGATCTGCGAAACAATTCCAAATGCAGGCAGGATCATGATGTATACCTCTGGATGACCAAAGAACCAGAACACGTGCTGGAACAGTACGGGGTCACCACCACCGGCAGCATCAAAGAATGATGTACCAAAGTTACGGTCTGTCAGCATCATGGTTACTGCGCCAGCCAGTACCGGCATAACGGCAATCAGCAAGAATGCTGTAATTAGCCAGGTCCATACGAACAGAGGCATTTTCATTAAAGTCATGCCTGGCGCGCGCATGTTGAGAATTGTGGCGATAACGTTAATTGCACCCATGATGGATGAGAAACCTAACATGTGTACTGCAAAGATAAAGAAGTCAGTACTCTTTGGTGCAAAAGTTGTTGATAGTGGTGCATAGAATGTCCAGCCAAATGCAGGACCGCCACCTTCCATGAATAAAGTACTGACCAGCATCAGACCTGCGAAAGGCAGAATCCAGAACGACCAGTTATTCATGCGTGGCAATGCCATATCCGGGGCACCAATCATCATCGGTACCATCCAGTTAGCAAAGCCAACCATGGCAGGCATAACCGCACCGAATACCATGATCAGGCCATGCATGGTGGTCATGGTGTTAAAGAACAGTGGATCAACATATTGCATACCCGGATTCATTAGCTCGGCACGGATAACCATTGCCATAGCTCCACCGGTCAGGAACATGATGAAAGCGAACCAAAGATAAAGCGTACCGATATCTTTGTGGTTAGTTGTTTTAATCCAACGCATGATGCCAGTTGGATGATCGTGACTACTCATTCTTATATCCTCCTTCCAAGACGCGCTTAGCGCGCTGCCTTGACATCAGCAGGTTGAACAACAGAAGCGTTATTACCCCAGCTGTGACGCTCGTAGGTAATAACCGCGGCTAAATCAACATCGTTAAGCTGTGGTCCATACGCGGCCATCGCGGTACCGGCTTTACCATGCAATACGATATCGATATGACCTTTGGCATCACCGGTGGCAATCGCACTTCCAGCCAGTGCCGGGAAGACACCCGGAATACCAGCACCATTGGCCTGGTGACATGCTGCACAGTTAGCCGTGTAAACAGCTTCACCTTTAGCCATAAGCTCTTCTTTGGTGAATGTTTTATCAGAACCAGCAGCGGCAGCTACAGCGGCAGATTTTTGTGCACTTACCCACTGGGCATATTCGGCTTCTTCAACCACTTTCACAACAATCGGCATGAAACCATGGTCTTTACCACACAGCTCGGCACATTGGCCTCGATAGGTACCAACCTTATCAGCCTTGAACCAGCTTTCATTGATATAACCTGGAATGGCATCGCGCTTAACCGCTAACTGGGGTACCCACCAGGCGTGAATTACATCGTTAGAAGTTGTCAGAACACGGATTTTTTTGCCTACTGGTACAACTATAGGTTTATCAACATTTAACAGGTAGTGGTCAACATCATTTACGTTTGCACCTGAGCCTTTTTGACGAGCTTCGTTACTTACCTTGTCCAGGTTACTGAAGAAGCTTACGCCTTCATCAAGATACTCGTACTGCCATTTCCACTGCCAGCCTGTAACTTTGATGGTTACATCAGAGTCAGAAGTATTTTCATAATCAATTAGAGTTTTCGTGGCAGGAATTGCAATTAAAACCAGGATAACCAATGGGATGACTGTCCAGATAACTTCCACTGTTGTGCTTTCATGGAACTGGGCAGCTACCGCACCTTTTGATTTACGGTGATTTATCAGTGAATAAATGATGACACCAAATACACCAATACCGACTATGGTACAAATCCACATGACCAGTTGGTGCGTGTCATAAATACTCTTACCTACAGCCGTAACACTTTGCGTCATATTCAATTGATAATCCGCAAGAGCAATACTCGGCCCCAAAAGCAACACAGCCAACAACCCGCTGCTTAGCTTTCTCATTATTTTTATTGCCGACATACCTCTACCTCTTTATGTTGGAATATTTTTAAAGATGTAATTTTTATAGTTTTAAAACTGTTGCTACTGGTGGCCACTGTTATGTTTTTATTAACTACCAATAGCGACAAATCCTTATGGTGTTTTATCTTTATTTTTCCATCGGATAATTTTTAATATATAAAGCTTTATAAGTTACCGATGGTTCAATTAGCCCTTTAGTGTCCATGAATCAGAAATGTGTCTGATATCGGACACATCGCATATTAATTAGGCCCAGTGCAATCAGCAAATAAAAAGATAAAAAGACCTTATAACTAATTGATATACAATAAAACGCTAATATTATTAATTAATAATTAAGTGTTATTTAGTTTGCTGCGAAAAGTCCTTAAACCCTTTTACTTTCCGCTTATTCCCTTGCGGAATGAGGCGCATAAATAACCTTACATTTTTTAAGATACTTTGCCAAGTAATAATTTTTATTAAGAATCTACTAATGAACTAATACTTTTTTCGTATTCAGAACAAAATTTCTCTTTATCAAAATCAAGGCGTGCGAGTAGAGGAGCATCGATTCGTTTGGACAGGGCGTCAATGTTTTCTTCAAGATAGGAAAAGTTGTTGTCTACACAATTGGCAATCCAGCCTGTGAGCTTTAAATGACTATTTTGTATATGTTGCGCGGTCAACAAGGCATGATTCAAACAACCCAGGCGCATGCCTACCACCAATACTACAGGTAACTGTAAAACTTCTGCCATATCAGCCACCGTTTGATTCTCATTTAATGGTGCCAGCCAGCCACCAACACCTTCAACCACGACAAACTCTGATTGTTGCTCAACCTGGTTGAAGCATTCTTTAATCGTGTTGAGTTCAATATCCTGATGTTCGAGCCCGGATGAGATATGTGGTGATGCAGCTGTTTTGAAAACATAGGGGTTTACTTGTTCATAAGGCAGCTTTACAGATGAAGCATGAATGAGTCTCAATGCATCTTCGTTACGAAACTGACCGTTGACCCATTCTGCCCCGCTGGCAACCGGTTTCATGCCAGCCGTTTTGATGTGATGTTTATTTAAAGCATGTAACAGCGCACAGGCTACCTGTGTTTTACCAATTTCAGTATCTGTCCCTGTCACAAAAACACCGGGCATGACTGTACCTAAAATTTTTCCAGGGTGTTTTTCAGTTCATCCAGTGAAACCTGCTGTACACCACATTGTGATCCTGCTGCTGTTTTTTCTTCAGGCACCCAGGCGTGTCCATAAATAACTTCGTGGCTTACTGGCAACA
Organism: Gammaproteobacteria bacterium; assembly: GCA_037388705.1. Lineage (GTDB taxonomy): Bacteria > Pseudomonadota > Gammaproteobacteria > UBA6429 > Thiohalophilaceae > JARRJY01. Next base: position 7,112 of record JARRJY010000021.1, on the reverse strand, counting down.
CGCTTTCACGACGATAGTTCTCATATGATGCCATGAGCTTTTGCAGGGTCTGCTTGCCGGTTAACCCTTTTGCCCGCTGTGAATTTACATTGTGTGCACCGATTTGTTTTAAATCCCGCATAATGCTTTTTACATCCGGGTAAGTAACCGTGATCATTTCCATATCCATTACCGGATCAGAGAAACCGGTTTTCATCATGGCGTCTCCCACTACATGCAAATCAGTGAACTCATTGATGTGCTGGTAGTTATCAACCTGCTGCCAGCATTCACGCAGTTCTTTAAGGGTATCCGGGCCAAAAGTAGAAAACAGTAACATGCCATTGGGTTTGAGCACGCGCCTGAACTCTCGGAACACCTGTTCAAGATCAGCACACCATTGCAAGGCAAGGTTGGAAAAAATCATATCCACACTATTATCAACAAGTGGTAAAACGCCAGCATCCGCGGTAATAAATTTAAAACGTGAAGACAGGCGTTGCCTGAGGGATCGTTTCTGTTTCGCCTGTTTCAACATGGCAGTTGCAAAATCGAGAGCAATCACTTCACTCTTTTTGTAAAAGTCTGCCAGTTGAAAACTGCAATCACCGGTACCCGCACCCACATCAAGAATGCGTTGTGGTTGAAAACGAATATAATCCAGCCTGTCCAGCAAACGCTGTCCTATCTCACGTTGTAAAACTGCCGCTTCATCATAACCGGTAGCCGCTTTTTCAAATGATAAACGTGCTAGGTTCTTGTTAATCATGATAGAACCCTGTTATTGCTTCAGCACATTGATCGACGTGTGACAAAAAAGGTGCGTGACCTGCTTTACTGATAATGAGCGCCTCAACGTTCGTGTTTTTCTCTAACTCGTGTAACGCTTGCGAAGGAACCAGTGTATCGCGCTCGCCACCCAGCAACAGGATGGGCAGGCCAATATTATTAAACAGCTGTCTTAAATCAGTTTGTTGAAGAATCGCTAACCCTTCCGATAAGACATCCCGGGCAGGAGTTTCTTTTGCAAAAATAATTTCTCGTAATTTTTTTAAAGTTTGACGACTATCTTCCGTACCGCGAACCTGTAAAGACAAAAAGCGAACAATCGTTGCCGGGAGATCATCCTGTAAGTCGTTAGCAAATTTTTCGAATACCTGTTTATCCACCGCGTGTTGCCAGTCATCCTGTTTTACAAAGGCGGGGGTTGAGGCAAGTAACACAAGCTGACTCACTACCTGTGGATATCGCTCAGCAATCGTTAACGCTGCCAGTCCGCCCAGTGACCAGCCCAGCCAGATGGCCTTGTTGGCAATTTTATTTTCTATTGCGCTGACAATGTGATCAGTCAACTGCTGCAAATTGAATGTTGTACTGTTAAGCGGACTTGCTCCATGACCCGGTAAATCAACCAGATGCACACGGAACCGGCCAGTTAATTTTTCAGCCAGCTCCTTCATTAAACCACTGTGCATGGCCCAGCCATGTAACATCACCAGGTCAACCGGCTCATCGGCACTGGACTCAATGGTTTCTATATATATAGATACACTCATGATCCTGGAGTCTCCAGGCCACAGTCTTTCAGTGTGTCCAGCAGCTGTTCCACATGTTGTACTGTGTGGATTGCCGACAAGGTAATGCGTAAGCGGGCTGTACCTTTTGGTACCGTCGGTGGACGAATAGCACTGACCAGTATTCCCCCGGTACGTAAGTGCTCGCTTACCTTCAGTGCCTTTTCAGAACTTCCCACCAGCAAGGGTTGAATAGCGGTACCTGAGGGCATCAAGTTTAGGCCTAACTGGCTGGCGCCCACTTTAAATTGCCTGATGAGACTGTTAAGTTGTTCACGTCGCCAGTCATCTTGCCTGACACACTTTAAACTGGCGCGAGTTGCCTCTGCTATTGCCGGTGGTAACGCGGTGGTATAAACATAACTGCGCGCATCATTAATCAATGTTTCAACCAGCGCTTCGCTACCGGCAACAAATGCGCCGAAAGTACCAAATGCTTTCCCAAGTGTCCCCACAAGGATGGGTACCTCATTAATCCCCAGTCCCAGGTGTGCCAGTGTTCCACCACCATGTTCACCTAATACCCCCAGGCCATGGGCATCATCAATCATTAACAAGGCATTATGCTCGTCACACAATGCAGACATTTCTTTCACCGGTGCAATATCACCATCCATACTGAACACACCATCACTGGTTACCAGCTTGTTACCGCTGTTTTCTTTTAACAGGACGGATTCAAGTGATGACATATCAGTATGCGCATAACGTTGTAGCTCCGCGCGAGATAACTGTGCCGCGTCAATCAGGGAAGCGTGATTGAGTTTGTCTTCAATGACCAGGTCGTGACGATCCGTTAAAGCACTGACAACACCCAGGTTAGCCATGTAACCAGTGGAAAATAACAGGGCACGTGGACGCTGAACAAAATCAGCCAGTTCTTCTTCAAGTGCATGATGGGCAGAACTATGGCCCGTTACTAAATGTGCAGCACCACTACCTGTACCGTACTGAATAACAGCTTTTTTAAATGCATCATTAACTGCAGGATCATTGGCTAGGCCAAGATAGTCATTGCTACAGAAATTAATATACGGCTTTCCATCAACAACAACTTCAACACCTTGCGGTGATTGCATCACGCGCCGCTGACGATAAAGATGATTCGCCTCGCGAGCAGCGAGACGTTGTTTTAGTTGCTGGTTAAATTGATCATTGCCCATTTACATAGTGGCCATGCAGGGATTTACACAGCCTGGATGCCTAAACGTGCAAACAACTGCTTGTCATGATCAGCACTGGGATTAGGCGTGGTTAACAATTTTTCACCATAGAAAATGGAGTTGGCACCGGCAAAGAAACACAGGGCCTGCATCTCGTCACTCATGGTTTCACGGCCAGCCGACAATCGCACGTACGAGCCGGGCATCATGATACGTGCCACGGCGATACTGCGCACAAACTCGAAGGGATCAAGATCATCGGTACCAGCTAATGGCGTACCTTCAACTTTTACCAGCATGTTAATCGGCACACTTTCCGGGTGTTGTGGTTGATTGGCTAACTCTCTTAAGAGGCCAATTCGATCATTACGATTTTCTCCCATACCAACAATACCGCCACAACAGGTTTTCATGCCGGCATCACGAACACGTTGCAGGGTATCAAGGCGATCCTGGTAAGTTCGGGTAGTGATAATGTCACCATAAAAGTCCGGTGAGGTATCCAGGTTATGGTTGTAATAATCCAGTCCTGCTTCTTTTAATTGCTGGGTCTGTTTGTCGGACAACATACCCAGTGTTAAACAGGTTTCCATGCCCAGATCTTTAACGGCTTTGACCATTTCGATCACAGGTGCCATGTCACGATCTTTCGGGCTACGCCATGCCGCACCCATACAAAAACGGCTCGAGCCTTTTTGCTTCGCTGCCCTGGCCGCTTCAATAACCTGCTCCAGTGGCATTAACGGTTCATCTTCCACTTCCGTGTCATAACGTACGCTTTGTGGACAATAGCCGCAGTCTTCCGGGCACTTGCCGGTCTTGATACTTAGCAAGGTACTGACCTGTACCTGGTTAGGATCAAAATGTTTACGATGGATCTGTTGGGCTTCGAACAACAAATCATTCAGTGGCATTTCAAATAACGCGCTAATGTCTTCATTACGCCAGTCATGACGTAATTCGTCTTTCATATTTTCTACACTGGCATTCATACGGCTTCTCCTTCAACTTCGACATCAGCCCATGGTTCTTTCTTAATTAAAAATAAATCACGAACAGATAGTGGCACCAGGATTAATGCTGACACTATCCAGGTCCAGACCCAGAGATTTACATCGGTACCAAAAAATGTCCCTACCACCACGATAAAACCGACAACACCGTAGTAACGATACGCTGCCTGCTGCGTGAAGTGGCCAACCCGTTCATTGGGGTTGTGCTTGGCAATGATGTAAATCGCGATGGAAACACCAAACCACAGGATCATCGGCACCAGCATGACAATAAACATGAATATCATGGCCATTTTCTCGGGATGGCCAAACAGCAAGATGGGCACAATGATCAGGCCCGGCAGCATGGCAATGATGTTTCCCCAGCTAAACAGGCCGGCGGAACGACGCGCCCTCGTGGCCGGGACAACAACTTTTTCACTACTGGAAGATCGAGTCATGGTATTCTGGTTCTCTAGGATATGATTTCTCTCAGATACGGGATCATACGTCGGTCAGGATGACTGTCAACCAGAAAGGAAGCACATGGTTTACCAATGGTTAAAATACAACCTATCCAGAATTTTCCCTGCCCAGTGCCTGGTTTGTGGTGAGACCTGCACGGGAATGGCACTTTGCCAGGACTGTGAACAGGAATTGACACTGAACCGGCATGCCTGCCAGCGCTGTGCCGAGCCACTTAGCGAGGGCTACCATAACAGCCTGTGCGGCAGATGCCTGAAACAGACCCCATCTTTCGACAAGGTTTTGAGCCCCTATCTCTACCAGGCCCCCATCGACAGGCTAGTCACCCGCTTCAAGTTCAATGCTGATCATACGGCCGGGCAAGTCCTGGTGCGGTTACTTGGCCAGTATTTACAACAACACGTACCCGATAAACCCGAATGCCTGGTACCGGTACCTTTACATCCTTCCCGGTTACGGGAACGGGGCTTTAACCAGGCACATGAATTCTGGCGTGTTAAGCCGGCAACTTGATATCCCGGTGGAACCGGCGCTTTGCCAACGGCAGCGAAAAACATCCTCGCAAAGCGGCCTCAATGAAAAACAACGACAGAAAAATATGCGTGGCGCTTTCCGAGTAAAAGAAAAGTTAACTTACCAGCACATTGCCCTTGTCGATGATGTCATGACCACGGGAAACACGATCAATGAACTGGCAAAAGCGTTTCGCAAAGCCGGTGCAGAAAAAATCCAGGTGTGGAGTGTTTGCCGGGCAGCAAACTTAAAATCTTAAGTAGAAATCCAGGAACGGACCCTTTTGTTCGTAATCAGTGGTTGTTTGATCTTCATTATCCAGCGAGTATTGCTGATGTTGCCAGCCACCCTGCAAACCGAAGCCCTGGCTCCATTCATACTTGAGCTTGGCTTTGTAATCAAAGCCGCTTAACGTGTTACCGTCCAGGCCAAGGTGATGTTTACCCTCAAAACCTGCTGAAAAACCTTCAAAGGGTAAATCGAATAGCGCTGTCGCGTAAATCATGGGGATGGCGGCACTGAAATTGCGGATATGACTGTGCCCATCTTGCAACAAATTGGACTGACCACTGATGTATTTCATGTTCAGACCAAGATCGAAACTCATTCCCTCGCTGCCCAGTGGGTAATAAAGTGTCGCATCGTATTGATCCAGCCTGGTCTCGTTGAGTAACGGCTGGTGTAATGAGGTTTCAAGACTACTTAAGGAATCATCATCAAGTAGTTGATATTTATCATGTCGGGTTTTATCCAGGTCAACATGGAAACGCATCTTGGGAACCAGTGAATAGTCATGTTCGCTTTTCAGCAGCGACTCATCAGCCTGCACCCATGCCATTGATGACATCATGCAACCAATTAAGAGTACCTGTGAAAAACGCTGTTTGAGCATGGTCCCCACCAAATATGCTTTAAGTATAGTCTATGTCGGCAAGACGCAAGAATATGTGAGCAAAATCACAATAAATATTTTTACTGCACAAGTGAATACTTACTTGTATGTATTACCTCAACATATACACCCGTAATTATAAACCTTGCGTACCAACTATTTTGTAAAACATTGTGAATTAGTAAATCGCGTAATCGATCGCCAGCCCGGCAAAAACAGCCATACCTAGCCAGTTATTATGCAAAAAAGCCTTGAAACAGGCCTTAGCTTCACGGTTCCTGATCAAAAACTGGTGGTAAACAGCCAGCGCAGCTGCAACCAGTACACCTATATAATAGGGTTCATGCAGTTGCTCTTGTTTACCCAGGGAAAACAGTGCGAAAAACATGAAAAGTTGCAACACGCCAATGATGAGCTTGTCACCATCACCAAATAATATCGCCGTCGACTTCACACCAATCTTGAGATCATCTTCCTTGTCCACCATGGCATACATGGTGTCATAAATTACCGCCCATAAAACCGTTGCCGTATAAATTAACCAGGCTGCTTTCGGCAATGTTTCCGTTTGCGCAGCAAACGCCATCGGCACCGCCCAGGCAAATGCCATGCCCAGTACCACCTGTGGCAGGTGGGTATAACGCTTCATAAACGGGTAAATTGCCGCCAGTAGCACCCCACCGAAAGAAAGATAAATGGTCATCTTGTTCATGAACAACACCAGGCCAAACGCCACCAGGCATAACACCACGAACAGGATTAATGCTTCACCTGGTTTCACCTTGCCTGTTGCAATCGGCCGCTCACTGGTCCGCGTCACGTGTGGATCCACCTTCCTGTCCGCATAATCATTAATCACGCAACCCGCCGAGCGCATCAACACCACACCCAGCACGAATACGATAAACACCGGCCAGTCAGGAATACCTTCCGCCGCCACCCATAATGCCCACAACGTTGGCCACAGCAGCAGGAAAACCCCGATGGGTTTATGCAGACGCGTCAACAGATAATACTGGTAAGCGCGATCTTTTATATAGGCTTTATTAATTTGCATTGGGTTTTAGTGGTTAATTTTATTTGCTGAAATTGTAGCAAGACGTTCTTATAAAGAAAATGACCTGCTGCCGGCCAGCGCCGGCAAATAGATTTAGGTAAGTTTGATTACTTTTGAATGACTGCTTTCGGCCAAAAGCGGACGTTCGTTAGTCTCGCCAGATTGCAGCGTAACTTATAAACAACAAAAATGCAGTTACAAAAATTATTACGCCAATCGCAAGAAATTTACCAAAAAATGAACCGGTTTTAGAAAGAGAGCTCGCATAGTAGTTTTTTATATTTTCTTTTGAATTATTGCCGCTCAAAATGTTTTTAAGTATTTCTTCTTGGGATACACCCTCATTTAATCCTTGTTCAGTATTTCTTTTACGTGACCATCTAACAGCTTTAAGCATGCCGAAGCCCAACACTAATAAAAATAAAATAACTGAAGAAAGTATTAGAAGCTGTTTAT
>JARRJY010000020.1:0-27069 GCA_037388705.1 Gammaproteobacteria bacterium | reverse complement strand
TTTTTTGATGAATAATTCTCTCAATCTCGTCAGCTATAGTCTGGGTAGTCTTCTCTGCCAGGGTTTTATGCGAAGAATAGAATTCATTTGCCCGGTCTTCGATACTCCATAACAAATAGCTGCCAAATCCTATCAGGATGACTATGCTGAAAAAGATAATAATTATCTTTATGAAGTGCTTCTGTAGAAAAATCATGGGTTAATAAAGAATAGCCGCTATAAAATTGAGTTTATGATCCGAATTCAGATTAAACACATAGTTTTTGTAAAATTTTTGTAAAATCTTAGTTTTTATATGAGATTTCGGAGAATTTGCCAGAAAAGAATTAAATCGGGCGCTTGCGCAAAGCAAGCTAGTCTTTGTAGATAAAGTTGACCCTGGCTGTTACCCCGCAAAGTAATTCATAGCCAATGGTACCGGCTTTATCGGCAATCATCTCAACCGGTAGACCCTCGCCCCAGAGGATAACTTCATCACCAATCCTGGCATCCACACATTCACGTAAGTCAACCGTGATCATATCCATGGAGACTCTGCCAATAATTGGAACCTGTTTACCATTGATTAATACCGGGGTGTCTTTTTCAATATGGCGTGGATAACCGTCCCCGTATCCTATCGCAACCACGCCGACTGCCATATCATCTTCGCACTGGTAGGTACCACCATAACCTACCGCATCGCCCTTTCTTTTTAAAACGGTTGATTGCGATCAGTTCGGAGCTAAGAGTCATTATCGGTTTCAGATCGTGATCTTTGCCAATAGAACCGATAAAAGGTGAAACACCGTACAGCATTATTCCCGGGCGTATCCATTGTGTGCGTGAACCAGTACACAGTTGGTTCCATCCCAGGATGCCGGCAGAATTGACGATACTTGTCTGCTCAGCAAACTCCAGACCGTTGACAAAAGAATTAAACTGCTTGCACTGTTTTTCAGTCAGGGGATCTTCACGATCATCCGCGTTGGCCAGGTGCGTCATGACATGGAACGGCTTGATAACTGAATGACTATTAAGTAAATACTCATAAGCTTGCCCTGCCTGCTCGATTGAAAACCCCAGGCGGTGCATACCGGTATCAACTTTAAGCCAGCATTGAATCGGTTTACCGTGGTCTGCCTCGAGTATATCCAGCTGGTACTGGTTATGGATAACCGGTTCAAGATTGTAACCACGAACAAAGTTCAGGTCTTCCTTACGGGAAAAACCTTCCAGTAATACAATACGCTGTTCAATGCCGGCTTCACGCAGGTTAATAGCTTCCTCCAGGCAGGCCACACCAAACGCATCGGCATCACGTAGTGCCTGCGCCATTGGTACCATGCCATGACCATAACCATTCGCCTTGATAATAGCCATGCAGCTGGCACCAGGAATAGTCTGCTTCGCGATGGAAAGATTATGTTTCAGGTTGGATAAATTGATCGTGGCATTTGTTGCTCGGGATAAACCACAACTCATTAGTCAGGGCCTCCACTGTACCCATCATCAAAGTTGCTGACAAAGTTTTCAAAGCGTGTGTACTTGCCCAGGAAAGTTAATCTTGCCGTACCAATAGGACCATTACGTTGTTTGCCAACGATTACTTCTGCTGTTCCCTTATCTGGGCTTTCTTCATTATATACTTCGTCACGATAAATAAAGGTGATCACATCAGCATCCTGCTCGATAGCACCTGACTCACGCAGATCAGACATTATTGGACGTTTATTGGGACGTTGTTCAAGAGAGCGATTAAGCTGTGATAAGGCGATCACCGGGACATTCAGTTCCTTGGCCAGGCCTTTTAATGCTCGTGAAATTTCTGAAATTTCCGTGGCACGGTTTTCAGAGCTACCTGATGTTTGCATCAGTTGCAGGTAATCGAGCACGATCAAGCCCAATCCATGTTCCCGCTTGATGCGGCGTGCCCGTGAACGTACTTCTATTGGATTCAGGCCCGGTGTGTCATCAATAAAGATAGGTGCTTCACTTAGAAGGTTAACCGCCGAGGTTAAACGTGGCCAGTCGGTATCATCCAGTTTACCGGTGCGGATCTTGTGCTGATCGATACGCCCCAATGAAGACATCATACGCATTACCAGTTGCTCACCCGGCATTTCCATACTGAATACCGCAACGGGTACTTTGTTCTTGATTGCCGCGTTTTCTACGATATTCATGGCAAATGAAGTTTTACCCATGGAAGGACGGCCAGCAATAATAATCAGATCCGAGTTCTGTAAACCGGAAGTCATTTCATCAAAGTCATTCCAGCCAGTTGGTACCCCGGTGTAAGCATCAGGGTTCTGGTACAAGGTGTCGATACGATCGACGGCTTTAACCAGTAAATCCTTGATACCTTTATAACCCGATTTGCCACGTGAACCCTTCTCGGCAATCTCGAAAACCTTGGACTCAGCAATATCCAGCAAGTCCGCACTATTTCTTCCTTCCGGGTTATGCGCACTATCACCGATTTCACTGGCAATTCGGATCAACTGCCGTAACACCGAGCGTTCCCGCACAATGTTGGCGTAGGCTTTGATATTGGCAGCAGTTGGTGTGTTCTTGGCAAGCGAGCCGAGGTAACTTAAGCCACCGGCATTTTCCAGTTCATTATGTTTTTCCAGCCATTCAGACAGTGTCACCACGTCATAGGGTGATCCTTCATCCGCCAGGCGTGCAATGGCGCGAAAGATAAGTCGATGATCACGACGATAGAAGTCATCCTCGCTAATGAGATCAGCTACCTGGTCCCAGGCAGGGTTATCAATCATTAACCCCCCTAGTACTGACTGTTCAGCCTCTATGGAATGTGGCGGAACACGCAGTGCTTCCAGTGCACTATCGGCAACGTCGGTGGGATAGGCCAGATCCTGTATAGTCATCGAGTAATATCTGTTTTAAATAAGTGAATAACCCGGCGAAACAATCAATTGTGGCACTGGCATTCTGCCAAAACCGGTACCGGGATATGAATTAGAGAATATCACAACGTGCCTGATGTAGGTGAGCACGAATCGTTCAATTGAAAAAATTTTCAGTTTGAAAAGTAATCGCCGTTATGCTGGTGATTAATCAGGAAATGCTGAAGCTAAGAGGTACGGGTTCTGGTTCATATCCCGGCTATTTGAGAATGAACCTGAACCCGTTCAGGTAAGAGCTTGATTATTCAGCTTCTACGACAACCTTGATGGCTTGTGCCACATCAGAGTGCAGATGAATATCAATATCGTATTCGCCAATTACGCGGATTGGACCTTCAGGCATGCTTACTTCGCTCTTGGCAACTTCAACGCCAGCTGCAGTCAGTGCATCAGCCACTTCCGCGACGTTAACGGAACCAAACAGCTTGCCTTCATCTCCAGCATTACTCTTGATAGTAACAGTGCCCAGCTCGGCAATTTTCTCTGCACGCGCCTGGGCTTCAGCCAGTTTTTCAGCCGCCACTTTTTCAAGTTCAGCACGACGCTCTTCGAATACTTTTACGTTTTCCGCAGTAGCAGGAACTGCTTTTTTACCTGGTACCAGGTAGTTACGACCGTAACCCGGCTTAACAGTTACCTTATCACCCAGATCACCCAGGTTTGCTATTTTCTCAAGAAGGATTACTTCCATTGCTCTTACCTCTTTAATTTAATCACCGTCTTGCGCAGAATTATCACTTTTCTTAGCAAAACGTTTTCTAAAATCAAAACCGTTATCCAGCCAGCCAATCATGGCAAACGCTACAAGCCCGTGTGGTGACGTAAATACCAGGACCACGTACATACCCACTATCCAGGCTTTACCTTGCTGATACTGATTGATCAGGTTATGCCCCACGGCCAGTCCCTGGAACATGAATAACATCAGTACCACCATCAAGGCATTCATAGCCAGTTCATTCACTGCCCCGCCAGAAAAAACCGCCAGTACCGCGATGAGGGTAGCAATGATGGCCGGGGGTTTTCCCAGCCTCAGTTCTCTGAACTCCTGCCTAAAACCCTCAGGGTTATACAGTACCGCCTGCCAGTTACGGGCTATCAGTAAAGCCAACCACATTGCCATGACAGAAAAGGCAACCGTCGTACCAGTCATCACTTTACTGGCCTCGCGCAAACGCGCATCAAAATCACCAGCCTTGTCCATGGCCATGCCCGCTCTTTCCATCAGGGGCACTACCTGCTGGGTAAAGTGTTCATACCATAACCCGGCAGGATTGGGAATCAGGGCATAAACGCCAAGAACTACACATATTCCCAGCAATGCCCCCACATTCATCGCCATGGCCAGCGAACGACCGTATAACAATGTGATGGCCAGTAACCATGCTGGCACCCATACCATCAAGGCATAAACACCTGCCATGGTTGGCAACCTGAAAAATACGGTTACCAGTACAGCCAGAATGGCTGTTGCACCCAGCGTGGTTAGTATCCCCTCTTTAGGGCCCTGAACCAGTACTACCAGGCCTACAGCAGCGCCGCTGAGAAAACTGACGGGCCAACTCAGTGGTAATAATAATAGCGACAATACCGCCAGTCCCGCTGCAGCCAATATGGCCTGCAACCGCCCGCGCATCATATAAGCCGCCAGGGCTTTCATTACTGCTTACCGAACGGGTTTTACTAATTATTACTGCGATTACTTGTGCGAATCGCAGTAAGGGATCAACGCCAGGTAACGCGCGCGCTTAACAGCGGTCGCCAGCTGACGTTGGTACTTGGCTTTGGTACCCGTAATACGGCTGGGTACAATCTTGCCACTTTCAGTAATGTTCTGTTTCAGCAGGTTTACATCTTTATAATCAATCTCTTTGATGCCTTCTGCAGTAAAACGACAAAATTTTCTTCTACGGAAAAAACGTGCCATGTCAGGCTCCTTTACTAATTCTGTTCAATATCCAGGTTAGGCTTCTGCAGCTTCTTCAGCTGCAGCTTCTTCAGCTGGAGCTTCTTTTGATGATGCTTCCTGTGCGGGTGCTTCGCGTTTTTCACGTCGCTCTTCTCGCTCATCTTTCTTTGCCATTGGTGACTCTTCGCTAATGGCTTCATTACGACGAATCGTCAGGTGGCGTAGAACTGCATCATTGAAACGGAAACCACTTTCCAGCTCATCCAGTGCAGCCTGTGTGCACTCGATGTTCATCAGGACATAATGGGCTTTGTGAACGTTCTGGATAAGGTAAGCCAGCTGACGACGACCCCAGTCTTCAAGACGGTGGATTTTGCCGCCATCGCCTTCAATTACGGCGCGGTAGCGGTCGATCATGGCAGGAACCTGTTCGCTCTGGTCAGGATGGACCAGAAACACGATTTCATAGTGTCTCATATCGCTCCTCTCGGATATGTAGCTTCCCGTTCAGCGCGGTGAAGCAAGGAGTTAAAACAAATTGTAGTGGCCACCTGGTGACCAGTAAGGGGCGGAATTTTACGGAAAACGACCCGAAGTTACAAGGAAAAAGCCCTGATCAGGCGCTTTTTAAGACTATTTGTTATCTGCCTCGCTGTCGTACCGCTTCATAGAGACAAATACCTGTGGAGACAGACACATTTAGGCTTTGCACACTGCCGCGCATGGGTAATTTCACCAGGAAATCGCATTGTTCACGGGTCAGGCGTCGCATCCCCTTACCTTCTGCCCCCATCACCAGCGCCAGCGGACCACTCAGATCCGCTTCATAGATATCCTGCTCGGTATCCAGGTCAGTCCCCACCAGCCAGATATTTCTCTGTTTAAGTGCTTTCAGGGTCCTTGCCAGGTTAGTCACCTGCACAAACGGCACCGTTTCAGCGGCACCACTGGCAACCTTGCGTACCACGGCAGTCAGCCCGCAGGCTTTATCACGTGGCACGATCAGTGCGTGTACCCCGGCTGCATCAGCAGTGCGCAAACAGGCTCCCAGGTTATGTGGGTCGGTGACACCATCCAGTATCAACAGCAAGGGGGGTTCAGCCAGGTTATCCAGCAACTGGTTTAATCCCGCTTCGTTTAATGCAGCTTTAGCTTTTGATTCGGCTACCACGCCCTGGTGAGATGCCTCTGGCACCAGCTTATCGAGCTCGTCACGTTTAACCCGTACAACATGAATACCATTTTGTTTGGCCAGTCCCATCACCGCCGAACCTCGTTGGTCACGGCGTGATTGCTCCAGCCAGATACGGGTAATGTTTTGCGGCTCTTTTTCCAGTGTAGCCTGCACCGCGTGCATTCCGTAAATAAAATAGGTATCACTCATTTATTTTTTACGCTTTTTCTTTTTCACCTTTTTCTTGGCAAGTTTTTTAGCCGCTAGCTTCTTCTTCGCTTTCTTGTTCAGTTTCTTTTTACTGGTGTTCTTGTTGCTTTTCTTTTTCGCAGCCTTTTTCTTCGCTTTCTTTTTAGACTTTGATTTTTTCCTGCCACGGGTATCACTGACTTTTGTACCTGAATAGGCCTTTAATTTTTCCAAGTTAGTTTGCGCCAGTTCACCCTGTTCATCTGACAATACAAAATCAATCTTGCGATCATCAAGATTCACACTGGCAACCTTAATATGAATACGATCACCCAAACGATACATTTTATTAGCGCGTTCGCCAATCATGCGGTGATGCGAGGGATCGAAATGATAGTAGTCATTATCCAGGCTAGTCACATGAACCAAACCCTCGACATAAATGTCATCCAGTTCCACGAACAGGCCAAAGCTGGTGACACTGCTAATGGTGCCGACAAAATCTTCACCGACTTTATCCATCATGTATTCACACTTCAGCCAGTCCACGGCATCACGCGTCGCTTCATCGGCACGACGTTCCGTCATGGAACAGTGTTCACCCAGTGAGGCCATATCATCATGGGTATAGGTGAATGCGGATTTTTGCTTTTTAGAAAGAATATGTTTAATCGCACGATGCACTAACAGATCCGGGTAACGACGAATGGGTGAAGTAAAGTGGGCATAATGATCAAAGGCCAGGCCAAAGTGACCAATATTATCCGGGCTATATACCGCCTGCTGTAAACTGCGCAACATCACTGTTTCTATTAAATGCGCATCAGGTCTTTGCTCGACTTGTTTTAATAACTCTGCATAATGTGCCGGTTGCGGTTTATCCCCGCCCTGTAACTGCAAACCAAATTCACCGAGAAAATCACGTAACGCAATGAGTTTTTCTTCTTTAGGCCCATCATGGATACGATAAAGTGCAGGTATTTTATTTTTTGCCAGATACTTGGCCGTGGCCACGTTAGCCAGGATCATAAACTCTTCAATGAGTTTATGAGCGTCATTACGGATTAATGGCACAATACGTTCAATCTTGCGCTCTTCACCAAATATAATACGGGTTTCCGTGGTATCAAAATCTATCGCGCCACGGTGTTCGCGACGCTTACGCAGAATACGGAATAAACCGTGCATATCTTCAAGATGGGGTAGCAGCGATTTATATTGTTCTCTTAATTCCTTGTCACCCTCCACCAGCATTTTTGCAACCTTGGTATAGGTCAAACGTGCATGCGAATACATCACCGCCGGATAAAACTTGTAATCTTTTAACTTGCCTTTGGCGTCCAGGCTCATATCGCAGACCATGCAAAGACGATCGACCTGTGGATTTAAGGAACATAAACCGTTGGACAGTATTTCCGGTAACATGGGCACCACGCGTTCGGGGAAATATACCGAGTTACCACGATCTTTGGCTTCTTTATCAAGTGCACAGTTAATCTGTACATAATGAGAAACATCGGCGATCGCGACTAATAAGCGCCAACCGTTGCCTTTCTGTTCACAGTAAACGGCATCATCAAAATCACGTGCATCTTCACCATCGATTGTCACCAGTGGCAAATCACGTATATCAACTCTACCCTGTTTATCTTCTTCAGCAACCTTTGGCGTGAACTCGATAATTTCCTTTTCCACGTCCATTGGCCAGACCTGGGGAATACAATGGGCACGGATCGCTATATCAATTTCCATTCCCGGTGCCATGTGTTCACCCAGGATTTCTTTAATACGACCTATGGGCTGACGATTGCGAGTAGGCTGTTCAACAATTTCCGCTACGACGATCTGACCATGTTTTACCTTGCCCTGTTGTTCTTTCAAATATTCCTGGGGGATTAAAATATCCTGGCTAATCCGTTTATTATCCGGTGCCAGGAAAGCGATACCACTTTCAATAAACAGGCGACCTACAATCTCCGGGTTGGCACGCTCCAGGACTTCAACGACTGCACCTTCTTTTCGGCCGCGGCGATCCACGCCTGAAACATGCACTACAGCTCGATCACCATGTAACAGCTGGCGCATCTGGCGTGCAGATAAAAAAATGTCATCTCCACCTTCATCAGGCACCAGGAAACCAAATCCATCGGGATGCCCAATTACGCGGCCACGGATCAGATCCATTTTATGGGCCAGTCCATATTGTCCACGACGGGTATAAATCAGCTGGCCATCACGTTCCATGGCCCGCAAGCGGCGTCGCAAGGCTTCGAAAGCCTCGTCGTTATGTATGTTTAGGACGCGGGCAATATCTTCGCGGGCCAGTGTTTCCCCCGCTTCCTCAAGCACCTGCATAATCAGTTCGCGACTGGCGATGGGATTATCGTACTTGGCGGCTTCGCGCCTGGCGTGAGGATCTTTCGGTGATTTTCGTTTACTCATATAGATTTTATTCTCTGATTGACAAGGCCCATGACTCTCGGTAAAGTGCGCGGCCTTGAGTATATTATACTCAATTCAGGCACTATGCCGAGGTGGCGGAATTGGTAGACGCGCTAGCTTCAGGTGCTAGTGGGGGCAACCCCGTGGAGGTTCAAGTCCTCTCCTCGGCACCATATTCTAAACAAAAAAGGCTTCATATCTTGAAGCCTTTTTTGTTTAAACATTTTATTAAAATATTTCTCTCATCAGGATTGTATCTGCACGATCCGGCCCGGTTGAGATTACATCCACCGGCACACCAATTACTTCTTCAATTTTCTTGATATAGGATTTAGCATTTTCTGGCAAGTCTTCATATTTTCGAATGCCAACCGTGCTTTCTTTCCAGCCAGGCACTTCTATATAAATAGGTTTACATTGCTCATAAGCATCTGCACCAATCGGTGGAACATCAACCTGTTTGCCGTCACATTCATAACCGGTCGCGATACGTAACGTTTCCAGACCATCCATGACGTCCATTTTAGTCAGGCAAATACCTGACAGGGAATTAATTTGGGCAGAGCGACGCAGACTTACCGCATCTAACCAGCCACAACGACGTGCACGTCCAGTGGTTGCACCAAACTCCTGGCCTTCTTTTGCCAGGTGCGCACCAATGGGATCATTCAGTGCTTCACCGTCATATAACTCGGTGGGAAAAGGACCTGCACCCACACGGGTGGTATACGCCTTGGTAATACCCAGGATGTAATCCAGGTCACGGGGACCCACGCCGGTACCGGTTGATGCACCACCAGCGGTCGGGTTGGATGAAGTAACATAAGGATAGGTACCATGATCGATGTCCAGCAAAGTACCCTGCGCGCCTTCGAACATAATGTCCTTGCCTTCGGCACGCATGGTATGCAGCATCCCGGTTACATCAGCTACCATTGGACGGATAATTTCCGCCATTTCCAGGCCTTCATCCAGGACTTTCTGGAAATCAACCATGTCAACTTTGAAATAATTTTTCAGTGTAAAGTTGTGGTAGTCCAGCACTTCGCCCAGACGGGAAGCAAACCGCTCACGGTGTAACATGTCACCGACTTTCAAACCGCGACGGGAAATCTTGTCTTCATACGCCGGACCAATGCCACGACCGGTGGTACCAATGGCTTTTTTACCACGGGCAATTTCACGCGCCTGGTCCAGGGCAATATGATAAGGCAGGATCAGGGTACAGGCTTCGCTGATGAAAAGGCGTTCACGTGCATCAATACCATTTTCTTCCAGCATGTTCAGTTCTTTTAACAGGGCATCCGGCGCCAGCACCACACCATTACCAATCATGCATTTGACATTATCACGCAAAATACCGGATGGAATTAAATGCAATACTGTTTTCTTGCCTTCGATTACCAGGGTATGGCCCGCATTATGACCACCCTGAAAACGTACTACGCCATCCGCTTTTTCGGTTAACAGATCGACGACCTTACCTTTACCTTCATCACCCCACTGTGTACCGATTACAACGACATTCTTACCCATAACTGATTCGACTCTTGTATGTTGTTATATACTTTTAACCTGCCAGGTATCACCTGATTTTACCAATTCGCGATCACAACCCATGTCCTTGCCATTACCGGTTTGACCGGGCAATTCACAAATCACACGTTCACCTTGCCGACGTAACGCAGAAATCGTTTTTATCAGCTCGATATCATTATCACTGGGCGCAAAAATTGCGCCGCTATTGTCCTGTTGTGCCTGGAATGTTTCCACCAGGTTTTTCAGATCCGTACTGAAACCGGTAGCAGCACGTGCACGACCAAATACCTGGCCGATATCATCATAACGGCCACCCTGTGCTACTGCCTGACCCTGTCCGGCAACATAGGCAGAGAACACCACGCCGGTGTGATAGTTATAACCACGCAGTTCAGCCAGGTCAAAATTCACCGGTACATCAAAACGTGAACCTATCTGTGTTGCAATCGCCTTCAGGTTTGCCAATGCCTGTTTGACTGAATCATTTGCAGCCGACAGAACATTCTCAGCTTTATCCAGTACTTCAATGCCACCATTTAAGCTGGCAAGCGCAGTTAGCATTGTGCTGATTTTTTTATCCAGCTTCCATCTTTCCACCAGTTGATTAAGTTCAACCGCAGATTTGCGTTGCAAAGCATCAAACAGTTCTGCTTCCTGGTCTTCATTAAGACCGGCCTGTTGTGCAAGACCACGGAAAATTCCAACATGCCCAAGGTCAAGGTATGGCGTGTTGATATTAGCTAATGCCAATGTCTCAAGCATCAGGCTTAAGACTTCCACATCACTTTCCACACCACTATGTCCATAAAGTTCAGCACCCAGTTGTAATGGGCTACGAGAACCGGCAAAGCCGTCGGAACGGGTGTGTAACACGGTACCCATGTAGCACAAACGTGTCGGCGTTTCGCGTTTTAGCTGGTGAGCATCAATGCGCGCTACCTGCGGCGTCATATCAGCACGAACCCCCATCATGCGGCCAGTCAGTTGATCGGTGAGTTTGAAGGTTTGCAAGTCCAGGTCGTGACCGGTGCCAGTCAACAGAGATTCCAGGTATTCAATAAACGGCGGCATCACCAATTCATAGCCCCAGCTGGTATACATATCCAGCAGACTACGGCGCAGCGCCTCCAGGCGCGCAGCCTTTTCAGGCAAGACTTCTTCAATGCCTTCGGGCAATAACCAGCGATCGGATTTTTTCATGACGAATTCTTGGAAATTGTTATTTGTCTATTTTTTAGCCGGCAAGCATTATACCTGAAAGAATCGCGACTATCCTCTCGCGATGTAAACAATCAGGGCGCCCACGGACATGCTGAACAGGCCCCAGCCGCGCAAAAAACGGTTACTGAGGCTGGACATCATCTGAACGGTCCTGCGGAAACCATCTGGATGCAGGGCTGGCATAATGCCTTCAATTACCAGTACCAGCCCCAACGCCATCCAGAGAGAATCCCACATATGTAGACTTGAATTACTACTTAGTTGGCTTCATTTGCTTGAAATATTTAAAGAATTCCGAGTCAGGTTCCAGAACCATTACCTGATCACTATCTTCAAATGACTCGCGGTATGCCTGCAAAGAACGATAAAAGGAGAAAAATTCAGCATTTTTGTTATAGGCATCTGCATATATACGAGCAGCTTCTGCATCACCCTTACCACGAATTTTCTGAGCTGCCTCATAAGCTTTAGCAAGAAGAATCTGACTTTCTTTTTCTGCTTGTGCTTTTATTTGGGTGGCTGTACCAATACCTTCTGCTCTAAATTTTGCTGCCTCTTTTTTACGCTCAGTGATCATTCGATTGTATATTTCATTTCGAATATTATCTGGCATCTCAATGCGCTTAACGCGAACATCAACAATCTGCACACCGAATTCACGAATCTGTTCGTCAGCTTTGTTGGTAATTTGACTCATCACATCTGCGCGTTCATCAGAAATCAGTTCCCACATCGTGCGCTTACCAAAAGCATCAAGCAAACCCCGATTTATGATGTTATCAAAACGCTGACGCGCAAGAGCTTCAGAACCTGAAAGCTTTTTATAGTATGTTTCTACATCTACGATTCGCCATTTGGCATAATAATCAACATCAAGTGGCTCATTGTCTTTGGTCAAGTAGCGTTGTTTTGGTGCATCGTAACTTAAAATACGCTTATCGTATTTGATTACCTCATGATAGACCGGGATTTTAAAATGCAAGCCCGGCTCAAAATCACTTTTATCAAACTTACCTACCGCAATTCTAATTGCATATTCTTTCTCGCTTACGGTAAACGTAGAGAAGTAAGCAATAATCAATATGACGATAGCTCCGGCGAAAATAAGTGTTCCACGACTAGACATTAGTAACTCCTCCTTGTACGAGAACGCGCATCATCATATGTGCTTTCAGGTATAACTTTTTTTGACTTTGGTGGCTGTTTATCAGCTTCAACACCCGGAAGATAATTACGATTAAGTTGTTCTCTAGAGCCAAATTTATCAATAGGCAAATAGAGCATACTATTACCTTTCTCTACATCCACAATGACTTTCTTACTGTTACTAATAATGTCTTGCATGGTTTCAAGATATAAACGCTCTCGAGTTACACGTGGTGCCTTTTCGTATTGCACAAGTAATTGTGAGAATCTCTGCGCATCACCATTTGCACGTGCAATAAGTGTTTCTTGATATTGCTGAGCTTGTTCCCGAATACGGTTTGCATTACCTTCTGCTTTTGGAATAATTGTATTTGCAAAAGCTTCAGCCTTATTTATCTCAGCCTCTTTTTCTTGCTGGGCAGCATTCACTTCTTCATACGCAGGAATTACAGGACGCGGCGCCTGAGCTTTTTGCATTTCAAAACTGGTAATAATTAAACCTGTTTGATATCGATCAAGAATTTCCTGGATACGTTCTTTTGCATTGACTGAGAAAACCGTACGACCCAGGGTTTGCACATATTCCATGTCATTCTGACCAACTAATTCTCTAACCGCTGTATGAGAAGCATGTTCCAGACTGATTATTGGATTTCGCGTATTTAATGCATACTTTTTGGCATCACCTACCTGATACTGAACTACATACTCAATGTCGACAATATTCTTGTCTTTAGTAAGCATCAATGCTTCACTGGTGCCCTGCCCGACGTTAAATGCCTGGATAGACTGAACGTCGACAATATCTACCTTCTCTATGGGGTAAGGTAAACGGATATTAAAACCTGGTTGTATTGTTGATACATATTCACCAAAACGAAGCACAACCCCATTTTGACGTTCATTCAGAATATAAATCGAGTTGTATATCAATATAAGAGCCAGAATGATAAAGGCTATTCCAACAACACCACTAACTCCACCTTGAGGTGTTTTACCTCCAGTGGAGCTACCACCTTTACCACCAAACAGGTTGTTCAGCTTGTCGGTCATTTTTTTCAGTATTTCATCCAGATCTGGTGGGCCCTGATCGTCTTTGCGACCACCCCATGGATCCTTGTTTCCAGAACCACCCGGTTCATTCCAAGCCATAATAAGCTCCGTTTTTTTGTGAAATTATGTTTTACGGTAAATCAGATTGAATTCTATGGGCCTTCGTGGCCTACCGCAAGGCGCAAAGCCTCTGAATTCTCGACAATAAATTTTTCCAGTTGTTCATTTTTTCGCAGTGCGTCCCAGTCACGGCGTTGTAACAAGACGCTTATCAGTGAATTACCCTGCTCATCGTAATGTTCTTGTCGCACTGCACCCAGCTCATGGAGTTTGGCATTCAGACGGCCTTCACTGGGAGGCAGGCACAATTGTTGTTCCACGGTTTCACCGTATAAACGTATTTCTATGGCCTGCGAGAGTAAATCCAGCCCTTCACCAGTTAATGCTGAAACCCACACTTTGGCCGGCAGGCCATTTTCATCGTTTTCAATACGCGGCTCGGGGTTTTCCAGTAAATCAATTTTGTTGTAGACCATCAGTTGCGGACGATCCTGGGCTTCGATCTCTTTTAATACCGTGTTGACCTGTTCGATATTGGCCTGGCGCTCTTCACTGGCCACATCCACTACGTGTAACAGAAGATCTGCATCACGGGTTTCCTGTAAAGTGGAACGAAACGCGGCCACCAGGTCATGGGGCAAATGTCTAATAAAACCCACGGTATCGGCCAGGACAATAGGTTTGTCTGCCGGTAAACTGACCCGGCGAACCGTGGGGTCCAGGGTAGCGAATAACTGGTCAGCTGCGAGCACTTCGGATTCAGTCATCCGGTTAAACAGGGTAGATTTACCTGCGTTGGTGTATCCCACCAGGGACACGGTAGGGATTTCGGCTCGTTTGCGTCCGCGACGACCCTGTTCACGCTGGCGTTCCACCTTGGCAAGTCGTTTGTTGAGCTGGCGAATACGATCATTAAGCAATCGACGATCGGTTTCCAGCTGGGTTTCACCCGGTCCCCGCAAACCAATACCACCTTTCTGGCGTTCAAGGTGCGTCCAGCCGCGGACTAATCGTGTGGAGAGATGTTTTAACTGTGCCAGCTCGACCTGCAGCTTACCTTCGTGGGTACGCGCACGCTGGGCAAAGATATCCAGGATCAAACCGGTACGATCCAGTACCCGGCACTTAAATAAACTTTCCAGGTTTCGTTCCTGCACCGGGCTGAGGGCATGGTTGAACAGAACAACATCTGCCTCAAATTCCTTAACGGCATCACGAATTTCTTCGGCTTTACCAGTACCGACAAAATAGCGCGGATGAGGGGACGTGCGTGAGCCGGTAATGACTTCAACAGGTTCAGCTCCTGCCGAAATTACCAGTTCACGAAATTCACGAAGTTCTTCGCGGTCAACTTCTTTGTAAAAATCAAGATGAACCAGGATAGCACGTTCACCTCCATGAGGACGTTCAAACAATCAGGCTGTCCTCATGCTGTGAGTGAGAATGCAAATCAAACATTACCTTTGTTTTCTTCACCGTTCATTGGCATCTTGACGTTGCGTGCGGGAACAATGGTGGAAATTGCATGTTTATATACCATCTGGCTGACGGTGTTACGTAATAACACAACAAACTGGTCAAATGATTCAATCTGGCCCTGAAGTTTGATGCCGTTTACCAAAAAGATCGAAACCGGCACACGTTCTTTACGCAAAGCGTTTAAAAAAGGATCCTGAAGTGATTGCCCTTTACTCATAATTATTCTCCGTTTTTTATAGTTTTTAACTGCTGGCAAATCACCTACTACCTGAAAATCATAGCGGTGCGCTAATGCCTGCAACTCAAAACGCTACATTCAGGAGATAGGGATATCTTCCAGGTATTTCAAGACATCCTGCTGGTAATCTGGCTGCAAACTGTCAAACCAGGCCAGGTCTTCCTCTGAACGTAACCAAGTCAACTGGCGCTTGGCCAGCTGGCGGGTGGCCACAACGGCCTTCTCCACCATTTCATTATAGTCCAATCTACCCTGCAAATATTGCCAAACCTGTCGATATCCGACTGCCCGGATAGCAGGCATATTTTCATTAAGGTCTTTTCTTGCATATAACTTTTCGACCTCGTTTACAAATCCCTGTTCCAGCATTTGATGAAATCGTTGCTCGATTCGCTGGTGGAGTACGCTTCTATCGGCCGGACTTACCGCGATCTTTATGAAGTCATAAGGTAAATCCCAGTCACGGCGATTTTCTTGCTGTAGCTGGGACAGGCTTTTGCCAGAAATCTCATAAACTTCCAGGGCACGGGAGATTCGTTGCGGGTCATTGGGATGAATCCTTTCAGCTGCTTGCGGATCCACTTCAGCCAGTCGCGCATGCATGGTATCCCAGCCCTTTTCCCCGGCTTCTTTTTCCAGCTGCTCGCGGATCTCTGCATCGGCTGAAGGTAATTCTGACAGACCATACAACAGGGCACGGAAATACAACATGGTTCCCCCCACTAAAAGTGGTATCTTTCCCTGAGTAACTATGTCTGCTATTTCGCGTAATGCATCCTCGCGAAAACGTGCCGCGGAATAGGCTTCACCAGGATCAAGAAAATCAATCAGGCGATGCGGCGCTTTATCCAACGTTGCTGCATCCGGCTTGGCAGTACCAATATCCATACCTTTATAAACCATGGCAGAATCAACACTGATGATTTCCACGGGTAAATAGTCACGCAAAAAAATAGCCAGGTCGGTTTTACCTGAGGCGGTCGGCCCCATCAGGGCAATAGCTTTGGATTTTTTGTTACTCATTAAATAACTTCGCCAAACGCGTTTCGTCCAGCTCTGTCCATGTTGAACTGCTAGCTTGTTGCCACAACTGGTAATGATGCATTTCGTTCACCAGTAACTGCATGGTATCCAGCGTCCAGTCACGTTGGTCATATTGTGCGGCAAGCTGGCTTAAATTGTTTATCCAGCCATTGTCATCATCGGGTTGTTGTCGAAACAACGCCTTTATAAATTGCTCGCTGTCTACGTCTGCAAATAAGGTTGGTAAACTGCGTAACATAATATCCTGTTCACCAATACGACTAATATCCATACCCCACTGCACTAGGACTTCTTCATTCAGCTCAACCCATTGTGCCTGTTGCTGTTCAACCTGCACCGACAAAGGAAATAAAATTGGCAAGGCACGTAATGGCCGGCTGGCTTGCTGTAATTTCATCGCATAAATAGCTTGCAAAGCATTGCTAATCTCTACCAGGTAATAATGTTGCCTGTTCTGTACCAGTAAGTACTTACCATAAAGTTCCGTAATTGCCTCATAGTCGGAAGTCGTATAATCGGTGTACCGCTCTTCAACCACCTCCTTTGTCTGCTCGACACCTGACGCATAAGGCACATTACCCATGGCTGGTTTATAAAAAGGTTCTGAAACCGTTGGTGTTGTATCAGTTGCGACAGCTGATGTGGTTTCCAACGCCTGTGATAAACAACGGAATAAAAAGTCATGTACCAGGCGGTTTTCACGGAAACGTACTTCGTGCTTGGTAGGATGCACGTTCACGTCCACCTGCTGCGGTGGCATCTCCAAGTTTAAAACATAGGCCGGGTACCTTCCCGGGTAAATGCGGTCCGCGTAAGCCTGTCTAATTGCATGGCTTATCACCCGGTCACGAATAATACGCTGGTTTACAAAAAAGTACTGCAAATCGGCCTGCGGTCTTGCCTGCTCCGCTGGAGCTAACCAGCCAGATAATTTCAGACCATTATGTTCAAACTCGATAGCCAACGCCGTCTCGGTAAAGGCCTTGCCACACAGACGCTGTAAGCGTCTTAATTGCCCTTCATTGTCGGTGACGGCCGGCAAATTAAAAATCTGTCGTTGGTTATGCGTTAACTGGAACTGGATATCAAAACGACTTAACGCCATGCGACGCACCACTTCTTCGATATGTTGATACTCGGTGCGTTCACTGCGCAAAAACTTCCTGCGCGCCGGCGCGTTATAAAACAGGTTGGTAACATGAATACTGGTGCCCTGTGGATGCGAAGCAATACCCAGTTCACCTTCGTTATCTTCTGACAGGTTATCGCAGACCAGTTGCCAGCCCTGTTCCTCATTTTCATAGCAGGAAGTGACCAGCATACGTGATACCGAACCGATACTGGCCAGCGCTTCACCACGAAATCCCATGCTGTAAAGATTTTCCAGATCATCCAGTGAACTGATCTTACTGGTCGCATGCCGGCTCACCGCAAGCATCAATTGATCACCGGGAATGCCACAACCGTTATCGCGAATTAAAATCGAACGCGTACCACCTTTTTCGATATCGATCTCTATGCGTGTCGCACCTGCATCAATACTATTCTCCAGTAGTTCTTTAACAATGGAAGCCGGGCGTTCAACCACCTCGCCTGCCGCAATCTGGTTAGCCAGTTGCTTGGGTAAACGATGGATTTGAAACTTGGTAATGACAGCGGTTGACATGCCGCTAGCTTAAATCAATGCGACAGAGTCTTAAAGATGAAAGAGGAATTAACCGTTGAACGGGATAACCAGCGTACGACCGACATGCAGTGTATCACTACGTAAGCCGTTAGAACGACGTAGTGCAGAAACACTCACACGATAACGTTGCGCAATAGCAGATAACGTATCACCTCGACTAACCGTGTGTTTCTTATCCTGCATGGCAAGAATAGTACCTTGTGGTGCATTACTACGGAAGTAAGCCCGCACCCCTTTCATGATGGCCTGGGCCATTGCCATTTGATGACGCGGGCTGCGCAGTTTGCGTTCTTCTTCCGGGTTGGAGATAAATGCGGTTTCCACCAGGATAGAAGGTATGCCCGGTGTTTTTAATACTTTAAAGCCGGCCTGTTCAACATGTGATTTATGCAGACGGTTCACACCCTTGATGCCATGTAATACTTTGTTGGCGACAATATGACTGTCTTCAATGGTGGCGGTCTGTACCATGTCGACCAGTACTTTTTGTAACAACTCGTCTTTATCATGCAGGCTGACACCCCCAATCAGGTCGGCGTTATTTTCGCTTTCAGCCAGGATTCGGGCCGTTTCACTACTGGCACCCCTGGTTGAAAGCACGAAGACTGACGAGCCACGTGCACGATGATTTTTGAACGCATCCGCATGAATGGAAATAAACATATCAGCATCGTGTTTGCGTGCTCTTTTTACGCGGTCATTCAGTGACACATAGTAATCACCACCACGGATCATTACCGGGCGCATACCACGCTGGTTTTTTATCAGCGCGTTCAGTTTCCTGGCAATTGCGAGGACCACGTCTTTTTCCCGTGTACCACGACGACCAATGGCACCCGGGTCTTCACCACCATGACCAGCATCGATAGCAATAATTACGTCACGCGGTTTGCCTTTTCCAGAATGACTACCAGTAACGGAAATTGTCTTTTTAACCGTTCTTTCATTTTCATTCTTATCGTAAAGATCGATGACCAGGCGGTGGCCATAATTCTGATGTGGCTTGAGTACAAAACTCTTTGGTGACACACCACGTTTTAAATCCAGTACCACGCGAAGTTGCTTGCCATTGCGGTTTGCATAACGTACACCTTTTAATAAAGTGTCATCATAGGAAAATTGCGGCAAGTCGTTGGCAAAGTGTGCGTTCTTCATATCAATGACAACGCGATCCGGGGCTTTAAGGGTAAACAGGGTATGTTCAACCGGGGCGGTAAGATCAAATACCAGGCGGGTATTATCAGGCGCCGGCCACATGCGTACACTTTTTACCTCTACGGCTGCGTGAGCTACGCCCGTCAGTAAAAATATCGCGGCAATGATTACTCTCAGCACGCTTTTCACCAGCAGTGCCCCCCTTTCATAAATTCTTTTTAATAATTTTGCACAGGGAAACTGGTTTTTCAAGTACTTTTTCTATATTTTTTAGATAGATAGCGTAATAATCTAGAGTTTTACATTAAATATTGAAGGACTAAGCTATTGATATGGTTACTTTTTAACCATAATAGCCATGAAGCGCTGACAAAATATGGTCAATATCCTGGCCATTAATCAGCAACCGGGCCTGGCGACCGTTCTCCCTGTAGTCCAGGTAAATTTCCAGGTTAGCTGCTGGCAGGATGCCCTCACCCCGCTCGGGCCACTCCACCAGGCAAAAGCTTTCCTCGTCCAGGTAATCGCGAATGCCCATGTATTCCAGTTCTTCGGCATCAGACAGACGATATAAATCGAAATGATAAACGCGCTTCCCCTGTTTGAGTTCATAGGGTTCAACAATGGTATAGGTAGGGCTTTTGACTTTATCCTTGTGGCCAAGAGCCTGCAGAAACCCCCTGACCAGGGTGGTTTTGCCGGTACCAAGCTCGCCGTGCAAATAAATGGTTGATCCGGCCGGGCATATCTCAGCCAGGCGAGCCCCTAGTTTCAGGGTTGCTGGTTCATCAGGTAAAAAGAATTCCATAACAAGAATTTAAAGTACTGTTTCAGGGATTTACCAGGCGACGTAAACCCGACATAAGATCAGTGGCCAGCAATCCCCGCTCACCAATACTGCCGACTGCCATATCGGCAGCCCTGGCATGGATACAAACCCCAAACCTGGCCGCATCAAACGGTACCCTGTTTCAGAATAAGCGTACCGGCACCTTTTAATACAATGGTGCCATTGAACTGTTCGGCCAGTTGCTGTGTCATGGCAAAACGGTTGTTCTGAATTTCACCGGAGGTAACATCCAGTAAACGGGCCGCTTCGCCGGGATGTGGTGTTAACACCCAGTTTTCTCGACGAAACTTTTCTTTTGCCAGCAGGTTAATGGCATCGGCATCAACGACCATGGGCAATTCCGTGGTCATGACTTCAGATTTAAGTTCTTCAGCCCATTTGCTTGTACCTAGCCCGGGCCCAATTGCCACAACCGTGGCCTTTTCCAGTAACGGCTTTAAATCGATGGCGAATTCGACACCATGGCACATCAGTTCAGGTCGACTACTGCTGATAATCGCCGCATGATGCTTGCGCGTGGCAATACTTACCAGGCCTGCCCCGACACGTTGTGCTGCTTCACCGGCCATGCGTACTGCACCTGACATTCCATAATCACCACCAATGATCAGTACATGACCAAACTGACCTTTGTGTGCACAGGGGGCTCTTTTTGTTAGCAATCCTTTTAGCTGCTCGTAATCGATCAATTGCGCACTGGGTGTTTGCTTTTCATAAATCGTTTCAGGAACCCGGAGATCATCGAACACCAGTTCACCGCAAACATTTCTTGCCTTACCCGTAAACAGGCCCTGTTTCATACCTATAAAACTAATAGTGACATTGGCCTTGATTACCGCACTGGCCACACCGGCCGTTTCCGCATTCAAACCGGAAGGCACATCAATTGCCAGGATGCCAGCCTTACTGTTATTGGCCGCATTTATGGCCTGTTTAAAATCATCACGTACATCCCCTTCAAAACCAGTGCCAAGCAACGCATCGACAATCACATCGGTATCAGTCAATGCTTCTGAGCTGGTCCAGGCTTCTACCGAAACACCGGCACCTTCCAGTCGCTGTAAAGCAGCCAGTGCATCGCCCTGGATATGGCTGGCATCACCTAACTGGAATACCTTTACCTGGTATTGTTTTTCATGGGCCAGTCGTGCAATGACAAAACCATCACCGCCGTTATTGCCAGTACCACATAAAACAGTAATCGTTTTTACCTCTGGCCAGCGTTGTAGCAGCAAGTTAAAAGCAGCAGTTCCAGCTCGCTCCATCAGGACTGTGCCGGAAATTTCATGCTCTTTTATCGCAATACTGTCCAGTTCACGAACCTGTTCAGGGGTATAAAGATTATGGGGTAATTGGCTCATACGCGTTATTATTAAGTTTGTAAAACCTAATGGATACCAGTTGCCCCGATGAAAGGCAAGGACTCACAGCATCTTATTAATAAAATCAGGCAATGGGGAAGCGAGCTTGGCTTTCAATCCATCGGGGTCAGCAATGTTGACCTGTCTGAAACGGAAGCTGATTTACAAAAATGGCTGGACGCGGGTTTTCATGGTGACATGGACTGGATGGCACATCATGGTAAAAAACGTACCCGACCTGCGGAACTTGAGCCAGGCACGGTGAGTATTATCAGTGCCCGTATGGATTATTACCCTGATGCCAGGCAGGCTGAAGCAGTACTACAAAATCCGCAACAGGCATATGTTTCTCGCTATGCCCTTGGACGTGATTACCACAAGTTATTGAGAAAACGTCTGCAGAAGCTGGCTGATCATATCCAGGCAGAAGTTGGTCCATTTGGTTACCGCGTTTTTGTTGATTCTGCGCCGGTAATGGAAAAACCCATCGCCGAGAAAGCCGGCCTGGGCTGGCTTGGTAAACACAGTAACCTGATAGATAAAAAAACCGGCTCCTGGTTTTTCCTGGGTGAAATCTATATCGATTTTGCATTACCTGTAAAGCAGCCTGAAGCAAACCACTGTGGCAAATGTACTTCATGTATTACAGCCTGCCCGACACAGGCTATTGTTGAACCTTACGTGGTTGATGCGCGTCGTTGTATTTCCTACCTGACCATTGAGTTAAAAGGTGCTATCCCGGAAGAATTTCGCAAGGCTATTGGAAATCGTATTTACGGATGTGATGACTGCCAACTGGTTTGCCCATGGAACAGGTTTGCGCAAACAAGCCAGGAAACTGATTTCCAGCCCCGCCATCGACTGGATGATATTACACTGGTTGAGTTGTTTAACTGGGATGAAAATACTTTTTTGCACAACTTTCAAGGATCAGCAATCAGGCGCATTGGTTATCAACGCTGGTTAAGAAATATTGCCATCGCCCTGGGAAATGCACCCACTTCAGAAAAAGTCATTAACGCGTTAAAGAACAAGGGTAAAAATGCCTCGGGCAAGAATAGTCATGAAATGATCAGTGAAATGGTACGCGAGCATATAGACTGGGCATTACAACAGCATAATAATTAATGAAACAAGCCATTAAGTTCGCAGAATAAAAAACGATGACTGAACAACCAATACCACCACAACCCGGCCAGGTTACCGCAGTGATTCTTTCCGGTGGTCGTAGCCAGCGCATGGCCGGCGAAGATAAGGGGTGGGTAGAACTCAACGACGAACCCTTTATTGAACACACCTTGAAACGGCTTGGACGGCAAACTGATAATATTATGATCAGTGCCAATCGCAGCCTGGATCGGTATCAACAACTGGGTATCAAGGTGGTCACAGATCAGCATAGCGATTTTCCTGGACCACTGGCAGGCATGTATGCCGCGTTGACAGAAATGGAGACGGACTGGTTACTCACTGTTCCCTGTGATACCCCGCTGTTTCCAAATGACCTGTTACAACGTTTCATCAGTGAATTGTCAGAAAACCCTAACCGAATTGCCGTTGCCAGTGATGGCAAGTACCTGCAACCCGTCTTCTGTTTAATTCACCGTTCATTGGCTGATAACCTGAAGAACTTTCTTGATAGCGATGGCCATAAAACCGGGTTGTGGATTCGTCAGCAGAAGCCACTGGAAGTGGTCTTTGCAGACGGGGACAGGCAGTTTATTAACATTAACACTCTTGCCGAGTTACAAGACTTTATCGCTTCACAGGATAATTCTCATGAGTGAATGCCCGGTACTTGGCTTCGCCGCATACAGTGGCACCGGTAAAACCACTTTACTGAAACAACTTATTCCATTATTAAAAGAAAAGGGACTGAGCATCGGAGTGATCAAGCATTCCCATCATGACGTGGAGCTGGATACACCGGGCAAGGACAGTTATGAATTACGCAAAGCAGGCGCAACCCAGACCTTGCTTGCCGGCCCCCATCGCTGGAGCCTGGTAACCGAAACGCCCAGGCAGGATGACGCTTCTTTTCACAGTATGTTACGGCAACTGGATCAGCAACAACTGGATTTAATACTGGTTGAAGGTTTTCGTGATGAAGCCATTACCAAGATTGAGCTACACAGAAAAGGAATAGATAAACCTTTTTTCTATCCACATGATAAGAACATTATTGCCGTGGCAACTGATGATCCCGGGAGCATCAGTTCCGGGCTTGCCGTTCTTGATTTAGATAACCCTGCAATCATCGCTGAATTTATCCTGGACTGGCACAACCGAAATAATCCCGGGGTGGATCATTCGCTACCTCTCTAGGATAATAGCGCTCCTCAAAACTCAAACCGCAATGGAACCTCTCATGAGCAAAGAAATCCCGGTAAATATCGATTGTGACAGCCAGCCTGATCTACTGAGTGTTGAGGATGCCCTGCAGCGCATACAGTCTTTCATAGAACCCGTTAGCGAAACACAGACCCTGGGATTGATGGACGCCTTGCACCATGTCCTGGCTGAGGAAGTAATCTCACCCATCAATGTACCCCCGTATATGAATTCAGCAATGGATGGTTATGCTGTCAAAGGCACCGACCTGCCACAAACCGATCCTGTTGAATTAAAAGTGATCGGTACCTCCTTTGCCGGTACACCTTTCGAGGGAACTGTAAATGATGGCGAATGCATTCGTATTATGACCGGTGCCCAGATGCCTGAAGGCGCTGATACGGTGATCATGCAGGAACACGTGGTACGTGAGAACGATACCATTCGTATCGTGACAGGGCATTGTGCAGGACAAAACGTGCGCCATGCCGGTGAAGATATTCAACAGGGAGGTATTGTTTTACAACCCGGTAAATTTATCGGGCCCGCTGAACTTGGATTGCTTGCTTCTCTGGGGGTCGCTGACGTAACTGTGAGACGCAAGCTCAAGGTGGCATTCTTTTCTACCGGCGATGAATTACGCCCGGTTGGTGAAAAACTGGAAGAAGGCCAGATTTATGACAGTAATCGTTACTCCCTGTTTGGCATGTTAAACGAACTGGGTGTTGAGGTGATTGATCTGGGTGTAATAAAAGATGATCCACAGGCTGTAGAAGATGCATTCATTAAAGCTTCAAACCTGGCAGATGCCGTATTCACTTCCGGTGGTGTATCAGTAGGTGATGCTGACTACGTTAAACAAACCCTGGACAAAATTGGCGAGGTAGACTTCTGGCGTATTCGTATGAAACCCGGCAAACCTTTAGCGGTGGGAAAAATCAATGATGCAGTGTTCTTTGGCTTACCTGGCAACCCGGTATCCGTGATGTCAACCTTTTATATTTTCGCCCTGCCCGCATTAAGACGTTTGATGGGACAAACAGATTTTTCACAGCTTACTTTTGAAATCCCGTGCAAATCCGGCCTTAAGAAACGGCCCGGTCGTACCGATTTTCAACGCGGCATCATGCATCGTGATGATAAAGGTGACCTGGTGGTCGACGGTGCCGGAATGCAGGCATCGCATATTCTAAGTGGCATGAGCAAAGCCAATTGTTTCATCATTCTGCCAGCTGAATCCGGTAATGTTGAACCCGGTGAACGGGTTGAAGTGTTACCGTTTGAAGGTATGAAATAACTTCATTCCTGATAAATAAAAACGGGGACCATGTCGTCCCCGTTTTTTGATCTTTGATTAAGAAAAAGCATTAGCTGTTTTCAGCACGTTTTTTCTCTTCATCTTCAATCTGTTTTTTCACTTCTGCCATATCCAGTTCACCGGCTTTACCAATAATTTCTTCCAGTGCTTGTGGTGGCAAGGCGCCTGCTTCCATGTAAAGAATTACCTGTTCACGGAAAATCGCCAGGGTGGGAATGGAACGAACATTAAACTGTGTGGCTAGCTCCTGTTCTTCCTCTGTGTTTACCTTGGCAAACACGATATCAGGATATTTGTCTGACATTTCGGTATATACCGGGGCAAATTGCTGGCAAGGACCACACCATGGCGCCCAGAAATCAATAATGACAAAGTCATTGTTAGTTACAGTATCGACAAAATTGTCTTTGGTTAAATCAACAGTCGCCATGAAAAACTCCCGGTTTAGTTACGGACATATACAGACAGGTCTTTTACCTGAAATGAATAAATATGGACTTATTATAAATTTTCAAGCCGCGTGGGGCAAAACATATTCATAAATGGTGCATTAACGTGTGAGCGGAGCCACGTCACCGCTTTCACAAAATCGCTTGTAATCACCAAGAATTGTTGCGTGATCAAACGCCAGTTCCAGTGGCAGCTCATCAAGTTTAAACACCGCAACATTGGCTGCATCATCTGCCGCGACAGGTGTGCCCTTTGCTTCAGCAATATAAACAGCACTTACAGTGTGTCCACGTACATCACGCCCAGGTTTTGAATAACAACCCAGTAAAGCTACCAGGTTAATGTCGAGACTGATTTCTTCTTTTGCTTCACGAATTGCTGCATCAGCCAGGGTTTCACCCACGTCGACAAAGCCGCCGGGCAATGCCCAGCCATATGGAGGATTTTTTCGTTCGATGAGCACAATGCGTTTTTCATTATTATCTTCCAGCTCAACTATGATATCGACGGTTAATAATGGGGTAACAGGTCTGGACATATTTGCTTAAACCTCGTTTATATTTTTGAAACGGATAATTTTCCGACGCTGTTGTTTATCTGGCCGCTTGCTGGGTGACGGATTGTTGGCCGCTTGCAGACGAATCTGTTCACGTAACAATTCTCTTTTCTGCTGGCTTTGTTCAGTTTCCTGGTATAACAATCTTGCCTGGGCAGCCGGCCCACGTTTTTCCGATAAGGCTAATACTTCAACAACATACGTATAGGGTGGCCTGGTGATAACCACTTCATCACCAATGTTAATAGTCCTTGCAGGTTTAATACGTTGACTATTAACGTGCACATGCCCACCATTAATCGCCTCTGTTGCCAGGACACGTGTTTTAAAAAAGCGTGCAGCCCACAACCACTTATCAATACGGACTTTTGTTAATGTATTTTTATTACTCAACTGGTTAAAACCCTAATGTTTACCCGAAAATGATAGCCCCTTCAGCTCTGGAGATAAACCTTACCGCAAGGTATGATGCCCGTCATGTCACAAGCATTACATAATAGCAGTTATGCAGAACGAAACAGCTTGATCAACAAGCTGAAGAAAATTTTACCGGCTCAGTATATTCTTTCTGAAGATGAAGAATTGCGTCCATATGAATGTGATGGCTTGTCGGCATATCGTCAGTTACCCTGGCTGGTAGTACTACCCGGGACCATTGAACAGGTTCAGGAAATATTACGCACCTGTTACAGGGAAAAAATTCCAGTCGTTGCAAGAGGTGCAGGAACCGGCCTGTCGGGTGGTGCCTTGCCACTGGAAAAAGGTGTCTTACTAAGCCTGTCTCGCTTTACCGAGATTATTGGTATTGATCCGGTTAACAGGACTGCGAAAGTACAACCTGGCGTACGAAACCTGGCCATTTCACAGGCAGCAGAAAAGCACGGTCTATATTATGCCCCGGATCCTTCATCACCGATTGCCTGCACCATCGGTGGCAATATTGCTGAAAATTCGG
>JARRJY010000019.1:0-30374 GCA_037388705.1 Gammaproteobacteria bacterium | reverse complement strand
GCGTTGGGTCAACTAATTCAAAAGAAGTAATGGTGGAGCCACCACCATTACTACCACCGCCACCACTACTACAACCCGTAAGTGTAAACAGAACTAATAAAAAAATAAGGGGGGTAGTTTTTAGCTTTTGATCCATGTGAATCAGCTCCAAATTCTTGTAGGTGAATCGTGAATATTTTTTCACGTTTATTATTTTAGTATTACATTAAAACCATAAAAATAGATATGGCTGAATAGGGTTATATTTTAAGAAAACTGAAAACGCATCAATCACAAAATTAATTTGTAAATTTAATGTGCTTCATCCCAGTTCGCACCAATCCCAACATCAACAACCAGGGGAACGGATAAATCTGCCGCATCGACCATACTGCTTTTAATAATATCTATCGCTTTATCTGTCTGATCTTCTTTGACCTCGAACACCAGTTCGTCGTGAACCTGCATAATCATGTTCACATCCTGCTTTGTTTTGCGCAGTGTATTATCAAGATCGATCATGGCACGTTTAATAATGTCGGCGGCGGTTCCCTGCATGGGTGCATTGATTGCAGTACGTTCCGCATACTGACGTCGCATACCATTACGTGAATTGATTTCCGGCAAATAAAGACGACGCCCAAACACGGTTTCCACGTAACCCTGCTCATGGGCTTTTTTGCGCGTAGCATCCATGTAGGCTTTTACACCCGGATAGCGTTCAAAATAAAGATCCACGTATTGTTGTGCTTCGATGCGACCTATTTCCAGTTGCTTGGCCAGGCCAAATGCCGACATACCGTAAATTAAACCAAAGTTAATGGCCTTGGCCTTACGACGCTGATCTTTGGTGACCTTATCTTCTTTTACAGCAAATACTTCTGCAGCCGTAGCACTGTGAACATCCTTGCCTTCTTTAAAGGCTTTCAATAAGCCTTCATCACCTGACAGGTGTGCCATGATGCGTAACTCCACCTGCGAGTAATCAGCGGCTACCATCTTGAAACCCTTCGGGGCAATAAACGCCTTGCGAATACGGCGACCCTCTTCTGTTCGTATCGGTATGTTCTGCAAGTTGGGATCGGATGAAGATAACCTGCCCGTTGCGGCAACTGCCTGGTGGTACGAAGTGTGCACACGACCGGAATTGCTGTCGATCATTTCCGGTAACTTGTCGGTATAAGTTGATTTGAGTTTGCTTAACGAACGATACTCAAGAATAACTTCCGGCAACTCATAATCATGTGCCAGTTCCTGCAATACCGATTCAGCTGTTGAAGGCTGGCCTTTTGGTGTTTTACTGATTACCGGCAAGCCCTGTTTTTCAAATAGTATTTCCTGTAACTGTTTTGGCGAACCCAGGTTAAAAGGCTGACCAGCCAGTTTATGTGCCTGTTGTTCCAGTTCTGCTACACGCTTGGCCAGTTGCGCGCTTTGTTTGTTTAGCATTTTTATATCGAGCAATACCCCGCGACGTTCTATGCGTGATAATACTGGTACCAATGGCATTTCCAGCTCTTCAAACACACTGACCAGTGATGGAGTATCTTTTAATTTATCCCACAATGTTTCATGTAACTGCAAAGTGATATCAGCATCTTCCGCAGCATAGGGTGCGGCTTCTTCCAGAGCAACCTGGTCAAACGTAATTTGCTTGGCGCCTTTGCCGGCAATATCTTCATAATGAATGGTCTTATGGCCAAGATATTTTAACGCCAGGGTATCCATGTCATGCCGTGATGCTGTGCTGTCCAGTACATAGGATTCCAGCATGCTGTCAAACCCGATACCTCTTAACTCAATATCATAGTTCGCCAGTACGTTCATATCGTATTTCAGGTTCTGGCCAACCTTGGTTTTCTTTTCGTTTTCAAGCAGTGGTTTAAGTTGCTCAAGCACAAACTCTCTTGACAGTTGTTCAGGTGCGCCAGGATAGTTATGTGCGACAGGCACATAGGCAGCTTCCCCGGTTTTAACTGAAAAGGAAACACCAACTATTTCTGCTTGCATATAATTCAGGCTGGTGGTTTCAGTGTCAAAAGCAAAATATTTTGCTTTTTCGAGTTTCCTTAACCATTTCGTAAAGTCTTTTTCAGCCAAGATCGTTTCATATTTGCTTTCTGTTTTCTCTGGTTTACTTGATTTTGTCTGGCTGCTACCCCCTTGAAGAATTTCAGCCAGCCAGGTTTTAAATTCAAAATGAGTAAACAGCTTTTTCAAGGCTTCTGTATCGGGCCCGGCATAGGTCAAAGAGCCAGGAGATTCATCCAGCTCCACATCACATTTGATAGTCACCAGCTCTTTGGAAAGTGGCAGTTGTTCAAGACTGTCACGCAGGTATTCGCCCACCTTGCCTTTGAACTCTTCAGCATGCTCAATTATGTTATCCAGCGAATCATATTGTGCTAACCACTTAACCGCTGTTTTGGGCCCAACCTTGGGAACACCGGGCACGTTATCAACCGTATCTCCAATAAGTGACAGGTAATCAATAATGCGTTCTGGTGGTACGCCAAACTTTTCTTTGACACCATCAATATCACTTTCCACTTCTGTCATGGTATTGACCAGCGTCACGTGTTCGTTAACCAGCTGTGCCATGTCTTTATCGCCAGTGGATATTACTGTTTCTATTCCCTGCTCGCTCGCCTGCCTGGCCAGTGTGCCAATCACATCATCGGCTTCCACCCCTTCTACGCATAACAAAGGAAAGCCCATGGCTTTGACAATTTCGTGTATCGGTTTAATTTGTTCGCGTAAGTCATCCGGCATGGGTGGACGATTGGCCTTGTATTCGGGATACATGTCATTACGGAAGGTTTTGCCCTTGGCGTCAAACACCACCGCCACATGTTCGGGATCATAGTCTGCCAGTAATCGACGCAACATGTTGGTAACACCATAAATTGTACCGGTGGGCTCACCCTTCGAGTTGGTAAAGCCCGGCATGGCATGGTAGGCACGGAACAAATAGGAGGAACCATCAACCAGCACAAAAGGTGGCTTCTTCTTGGCGGATTTTTTACTGGCTGATTTTTTAGCTGCCATAATTTTCCTGAAACTTCTCTATTACAATTTTTTTACTAATGGGCGTATTATGAGTTGTTAGTCGTTAAATCTGAACCTAATTAACCGGTAATCGCGTTATGGATGATAAATACAAACACCCCGGCATGTTGCCCATTAATGATACCTCGTTAACCCGTGAGTCATGGAAAATTTTTCAGATCATGGCGGAATTTGTCGAAGGCTTTGAGCGCCTGGCGCGCATTAAACCTTCGGTAAGTATTTTCGGCTCAGCCCGAACCAAAAAAGATCATCCCTACTACCAGCTTTCGGTCGAAATAGCCCGCGCCCTGTCAGACGCGGGATTCTCTGTGGTGAGTGGCGGCGGGCCCGGTATCATGGAAGCGGCTAACCTGGGTGCTTATGAAGGTAAGTCCCCCAGTATTGGCCTGAACATCCAGTTACCGCATGAGCAAATTGGCAATCCTTACCAGGATATTTCCCTGTCATTTCGGCATTTCTTTTCCCGCAAGGTCATGTTCGTAAAATATGCAGCCGCCTACGTGGTGCTGCCGGGGGGGTTTGGCACACTGGACGAGCTGGCAGAAATTCTTACCCTGGTGCAAACCAAGAAAACACGCAAGATCCCCATTATCCTGGTGCATGAACCCTTCTGGGGAGGGTTGCTGGACTGGTTTAAAACGACACTGGTAGAAGAAGGTACCATCAACCCGGAAGACCTGGATTTGATAAAAATACTGGACAAACCCAAGGACATCCTTGATGCTATTTTCAGTCACTACGAGACCCGTGGCTTTGAACCTTCAGCAGAAGAAGCTGAACGTCTGCTGGATTTATAGCGAGATTTTGAAATGAAACTTTTTACAGCACGCATTGTATTTTTAGGCCTGATGCTACTTTCAGCTTTTTCCATTTCAGCGCAGGAAGAACAGGCACCGCCACCTCCTCTGCCTGAAGATACCACCAACCTGCCTGAACCAGAAGTGACTATTGTTCATAAAAAAGAGGCCGTGATTGAGGAATATCGCGTCAACGGACAGCTGCGTTTCGCAAAGATAACGCCGACCAAGGGCCCTGCCTATTACATGATCGATACCGATGGCGATGGTCTACTGGATAAGCGCGATGATAATCTGGATAATCCACCTATTAATCAGTGGATACTGCTGCGCTGGTAGTAGTCGTATTCGTAACACCTATCAACAACAAATAAATTAGAACAGGCTATGTCGGTTTACACCACCATCGAGCGTGATGAGCTCGATGCTTTTTTACAGCATTATCCCGTCGGCAAACTACTCGATTATGAAGGTATCAGTGCCGGTATCGAAAACACCAATTACTTTGTTGACACTGAACAAGGCCGTTTTGTGCTTACCATTTTCGAATCATTAAGCAGGGAAGAACTGCCTTTTTTTCTCGACCTGATGGCACACCTCGCCGAACATGATGTCCCCAGCGCTCATCCCAAGGCAGATAACGAGGGCCGTTACCTGCGTGAGCTTAAACAGAAGCCAGCCGCACTGGTACAACGACTTGCCGGCGCCAGCGTGGAGCACCCCTCGGTGGTACAGTGTGCTGCCCTGGGCAAGGCGCTGGGCCATTTACACGTGGCTGGCCAGTCATTCAGTGGCAACCGGGATAATGAGCGTGGACCACACTGGTGGCACGAAACTGCCAGTGCCGTGATGCCGCATCTTTCGGGTGAAGAACAACAATTACTCGAGGCTGAGCTGCATTTTCAACGCCAGCATGAACATGACAATTTGCCGCGAGGCGTGATCCACGCAGACCTGTTCCGCGATAATGCCCTGTTTAACGGGGATGAACTCACTGGATTGATTGATTTTTACTATGCCTGCAATGATGTATTGCTCTATGACGTGGCGGTAACTGTAAATGACTGGTGCACCAACCCGGATGGCTCACTTGATAAATC
The DNA here is from genome assembly GCA_037388705.1 of Gammaproteobacteria bacterium. Classification (GTDB taxonomy): domain Bacteria; phylum Pseudomonadota; class Gammaproteobacteria; order UBA6429; family Thiohalophilaceae; genus JARRJY01. The sequence continues at coordinate 25,429 of JARRJY010000019.1, read as the reverse complement.
GCGTCTTGATGCCCTGCTAAATGCCTACCAGCAGGAACGCCCTTTAACTGGTGAAGAGCAAACAAGCTGGCAGGTTATGTTACGTGCCGGTGCACTGCGCTTCTGGTTATCACGCCTGCAGGACAAGTATTTTCCGCGTGAAGGGGAAATTACACATATTAAGGATCCCGATGTCTTCAAGCGCATACTGATTGACCGTGCCACCGGTTGATTATTAATCAAGCAGCCTGTGGATAACTTTGTGGATTAAATAGCCAAGCATAGCCCGAATCGTCATATTTTCTGATATTTTAATTTTATTACTATAAAAAACAGAACCATAACACTTGAGTAATCAATAACTTATATTATTTTTGCAGTTCCAAAAGACGGTTTTGGTATGAGTAATAAAGTAAATCTTTGATTTACAATAGCTGTGCATAACTCAAGGTGAGAGTGTTACTGACAGCCTGGGTTTTTAGTGGCAGGATAAAAGCCACTTTCAGTAGGAAATTATAATAATTTACAGTAATCATGCAGCAACTTGCGCACAAGCTTGAGACCATCAATGAGTGGTGTGGCCGTTCCATCTCCTGGCTTACCTTGTTAATGGTAATTGTTACTTTCCTGGTGGTGGTATTACGTTACCTGTTCGATACCGGCTGGATTGCCATGCAAGAGTCGGTTACTTACATGCATGCCATGGTATTTTTAATTGGTGCATCCTATACCCTGAAGCATAACGGCCATGTCAGGGTTGATATTTTCTATCGCGAGATGCCCCCTCGGCGCCAGGCCATGGTGGACTTGCTTGGCAGCCTGTTTTTACTGCTTCCCGTATGCGCGTTTATTTTCTGGTCCAGCTGGGAATACGTGCTTACCTCCTGGAGCTTCAGGGAAGGGTCTCCTGAAACAGGTGGTCTTCCCGGAGTTTATCTGCTCAAAAGTCTGTTGCTTGTTATGCCAGCCTTATTGCTCGTACAGGGCATGGCCAATTTTCTGCAAAACCTGATGAGGTTGCGTGGCATTACCAGCGCAAACAGGGAACATCCACAGAGCGAGTTATAGCCATGGAACTACTGCCTCTGTTGATGTTCATTTGCGTTTGTATTGTGCTGCTCTCCGGCTACCCGGTTGCATTTGCCCTTGGAGGAACAGCATTGGTATTTGCCCTGGTTGGCACCATCACGGGTAATTTCGATGCGTCCTTTCTGCAGGCTTTGCCCAACCGTCTTTACGGTATCATGACCAACATCACCCTGATCGCTGTGCCACTGTTCGTGTTTATGGGTGTCATGCTGGAACGCTCACGCGTGGCAGACAAACTTCTGGACACCATGGCGTTATTGTTCGGTCCGTTACGGGGTGGCCTCGGCATCTCGGTAACTATTGTCGGCATGTTTCTGGCAGCCAGTACCGGTATCGTGGGTGCCACCGTGGTTACCATGGGCCTGCTGTCTTTACCAACCATGCTAAAACGTGGTTATGATCCAAGTATTGCCACTGGCACCATTTGCGCATCCGGAACGCTGGGACAAATTATCCCGCCTTCTATCATCCTGGTCCTGCTGGGTGACGTATTGTCTTCAGCCTACCAGCAGGCACAGTTGGACATGGGTCTGTATTCCCCCGATACCGTCTCTGTGGGTGATCTTTTTGCCGGCGCCCTGATTCCAGGATTAATACTGGTTGCCATGTATATTCTCTACCTGGTGTCTATTGCAATCAGAAAGCCGGAAGCGGTTCCGGCAATTCCGATAGAAGAACGCCAGCTCAACACTTCGTTACTTAAGCAAGTTTTTCAGGTCCTGTTGCCGCCATTGATACTTATTGTCGCGGTACTGGGTTCTATCATGGCAGGTGCAGCAACGCCTACCGAAGCAGCTTCGGTGGGCGCAGTGGGTGCCATCCTTTTAGCGCTGAACCAGAAACAACTCAACCTGCCGGTGTTGCGCGAGGTGATGAGTTCTACCACCCTGGTTACCAGCATGGTATTCATGATTTTTATTGGTGCCTCATTATTCTCACTGGTGTTTCGCGGGCTGGGTGGTGATGACCTGGTACGCGAATTACTGACTAACCTGCCTGGCGGTGTTTTCAGTGCTGTTTTCATTGTCATGTTGCTGATGTTCCTGCTGGGCTTTATCCTCGACTTTATTGAAATCACTTTTGTGGTTGTGCCCATTGTGGCGCCCATTCTTCTGACCATGGGGCTGGATCCGGTCTGGCTGGGTATTATGATTGCCATAAACCTGCAAACCTCATTCCTTACCCCACCTTTTGGCTTTGCACTATTCTATTTACGGGGTGTTTCACCCGAAAGTGTGACCACTACTCAAATATACCGCGGAGTAATTCCATTCATCGCCATCCAGGTATTGGCTATGGCTATGCTCGCCTTCTGGCCTCAACTGGCAACCTGGCTGCCAAAACAAATTTACGGCGGCTAGCTTGCTACACTTAACATATGCCTAAACCCCTAGTCCTACAGATAGTGATTGATAATGTTACGCCTGATCACTGGCAAAAATTGTATCGTTTCCTGGAGAAAAGCGATGCCCACCTCAACCTGTCTATTAACGAGCAATTAATATCCCTGGATCCATCACTTCATATCATTGATGAAAATGATCACCCGATACAACTTGATATTCAGCTTGCTGATATACAATTACAGGCCCTGATTACCAATGCCAACAATATAAAAATATTGTTTGCACCTTCTGCTCTTGAGAATATGGCTCAACGAAAAATCATTATGCGTTTAATAGCTACTTTGAGCCGTCGCCTGAGAAAGAATGTCTACGTGACTCCTGCTGGCAAAGACAATATGGTTCTGTTTAGCTATTCACTAGAAACGGGCTGGCTGGTAAATGTATCGCCAGGAGAATTAACAAACCCTTACTACAAAATTAAATGCTATATTGAAGACATCAAACAACAGATTTCGAGACTGTTTAAATAAGCTTTCATATTCTTTTTTATGAGTGAAAAAATAGAAAAAAGCGAACAGGAATGGCGCGAACAGCTCAGCGATGAACAATATCGCATCTGTCGTGAGCATGGTACGGAACGCGCTTTTACCGGTGTTTATCATGACTGCAAAAAACCCGGCACCTATAACTGTGCATGTTGTGGACAGCCTCTCTTTAAATCCACTGAAAAATATGATTCCGGTAGTGGCTGGCCCAGTTTCTGGCAGCCTGTCAATGATGAGAGTATTACCGAGTACCACGATCACAGTCATGGCATGCACCGTATCGAAGTACGTTGCGCCAAATGTGATTCACACCTTGGCCATGTCTTTCCGGATGGTCCACAACCCACCGGCTTACGTTATTGCATCAACTCGGCATCACTGGATCTGGAAGAAAACTAATAAAAAGCGGAAGATGCATCATCTTCCGCTTCATTTGAACACTAGCTGGCACGGGCTTTCATGAACGCCTGTTCTGAGACAGCATGCCACTCTTTTGCCTGGTCACGGAATTTCCTGAATGACTCATAAACCTTGCGTGTCATTTCATCTTTTGTTGCCACTTCAGCAACAACTTCATCCGATAAGGTTTTTAATTTCTTCAATACATCATCAGGGAATTGGCGCAACTGTACGTTATGCTCATTAATCAGTGTTTGCAGGGCTGCATTATTGCGAGCCGTATATTCAGCCAGCATATCCTGATTTGCTACCTTGCAGGCATTTAACACAATACTTTGCAAATCCTGCGGCAGCGCATCAAATGCTTCCTTGTTAACCATGGCTTCCAGGGTAGTGCCAGGCTCATGCCAGCCCGGGTAATAGTAATACTTGGCAGCTTTATACAGACCAAAAGCCAGATCGTTATACGGACCAACCCATTCCGTCGCGTCAATCGCACCTGACTGCAGTGAAGTATAAAGTTCTCCACCCGGCAAACTTACCGGCGTACCTCCGGCACGTTTTAATACTTCACCGCCCAGACCCGGAATTCGCATCTTCAAACCTTTGAGATCTTCAACAGAATTGATTTCCTTGTTAAACCAGCCACCCATTTGTACACCAGTATTGCCAGCTGCCGCCGGCACTAGGTTAAACTTGGCATAGATTTCTTCCCATAACTCCATACCACCACCATGGTATAGCCAGCCATTCATTTCCTGGGCTGTCAAACCAAAGGGTACAGCAGCGAAAAATTGGGCTGCCTCACTTTTTCCTTTCCAGTAATATGCTGCACCGTGCCCCATTTCCGCGGTACCACGTGAAACCGCATCAAACACTTCGAATGCAGGTACCAGTTCCTTGGCCCCGTAAACTTTCACCTGGATCCGACCACCGCTCATGTCGGTAATTAACCTGGCCACATTATTCGCACCGGTTCCCAGGCCGGGAAAATTTTTCGGCCATGTCGTGACCATTTTCCAGTTATAAGTTTTTGCTACGCCAGTATCGGCTGTCTTTGACTCTTCCTTCTTTGCGCAACCTGTGGTCAATGCTGCACCGACTGCAATAGAACCAGCTCCGAGTTTTTTTACAAAATCGCGTCTTTTCATGGCTATACCTTTTTCTTCTGAGTTGTTGTTCTTTTCAGTTCACCACTATATTGCACCGTGGTTCGTGATAATTCTTGTCGTTTATTGGGCTTTAGCGCAGGCCAAAAATTTGCATACTTTTTCTACTTTTATTCTGACCAACCCATGGTCTACCAATTAAACATAATATTTAACAAGATGCCAACTGCTGGCTCCGCTAGCATGACAGGAGCATTATCTTTGCCAATAAAAGATACTATAAATCAATTTTTCGAACTAATTTTCCATATAATAGTCTTTGTATTAGAATCACTTAAATTACTTTTTTACCTGGAATAGAAGAAAGATTGATGAGTACCTGTAATTCGCATACTTCAACAAAAACGGCTCCCTGTCCTGTTAATGGCAAATACTACAAGCAGGTAAAACGCAAGACCATTTTGCACCAGGTGACGCGCCCATGGGCCCGCCAGTTACCCGAGCAGGCTTATTACTACTGTGATGACCCTCAATGTGATGTTGTTTACTTTAGTGAAGATGCAAGCCTGATCAATTCAAATGATATGCGCACAGAGAAAACTGTCCGAAGTAACACTATATGTTTTTGTTTTGATATATCAAAAGATAACCTTAAAGATAACAAAGCAACATGCAGGGATTTTGTAACTGAACAAACCAGACAATCTGCTTGTGACTGCGAAATTAGAAATCCTTCAGGAAAGTGCTGCCTGAAAGAATTCAACTAAAAATCTCAGGAGGTAACTAGGTGTTTTCTGGCATTATATGCTCAACGAAAGCCTCAACATTTTCTGCCACTTTTTCTATTTCACCAAAGTAAGCAATATGAAATAGCGCATCACCTTCATATACCAGGGGAATGGTTACCCTTCCGATAACAATGCCATCATAGGGTGAATTAATCCTGGTTTCATTTTCACCGAAGGGATCATTAATCACTCCCAGTAATTGCCCCTTGCTAACATGATCACCAAGCTCAACTTTTGTCCGTACAATCCCGCTACTTTGCGATCTGACCCAGGAGCTGCCCTGTGCAATTGTTGTTTTTTTGTGGATGCGGCTTGTTTTGGATGGTTTGGGCAGCATTCCCAGTTCAGTCATTACTTTCACTATTCCCCTGAGGCCAGCACGGATAGATACTTCATCAAATCGTAACGCTTCACCTGACTCATACAGCAACATCGGGATACCCAGTTCGCTTGCTGCTTCCCGTAATGAACCGTCCCTGATTTTTGAATTAAGCATTACCGGTACTGAAAAAGCTTTCGCTAATCTCGCTGTTTCCGGATCGTCAAGATTAGCACGGATTTGCGGCAGGTTTGTTCGATGAATAGCACCGGTATGCACATCTATACCATGGGTACATTTTTCGACAATTTCTTTCATGAACGTATAAGCCAGGCGTGCAGCGAGAGAGCCTTTTTTTGAACCAGGAAAACTTCTGTTTAAATCTCTTCTGTCTGGCAAATAGCGAGTCTGCTGAACAAATCCATGTATATTTACGATGGGTATGGCGATTAACGTACCTTTCATCCTTCTCAGGTTCTTCTTGAGCAAACGCCGTATGATTTCAACACCATTGATTTCATCACCATGAATGGCAGCACAGACGAACAAACGCGGCCCATCTTTCTTGCCACGAATGACATGGATGGGAATAGTAACGTGGGTATTGGTATAAAACTGGGTAGTGGGTAAATCAATGATTTTGTTCTCACCCGGTTTGATTTCTACCCCGCAAATTGTAAATGGCATCGATTAGCCCTTACCGCGTGTTCTCGTTTTTTTAGGGCTGGCATTTTTTTCAATAAACTCGACAACCATTCCCGCCACATCCTTGCCGGTTGATTTTTCAATTCCTTCCAGGCCAGGCGAGGAATTAACTTCCATGACCAGGGGCCCTCTTTCGGAACGCAATAAATCAACACCGGCAACATTCAAACCCATGGTCCTGGCTGCCATCACGGCTGTTTTACGGTCTTTGGGTGTGATTTTAACTATGCTGGCACTTCCCCCGCGGTGAAGGTTGGAGCGAAACTCGCCTTCCGCACCCTGACGCATCATGGCAGCAACGACCTTGTCTCCCACTACCAGGCAACGAATATCAGCACCGCCGGCTTCCTTGATAAATTCCTGTACCAGTATGTGCGCTTTCAGCCCCATGAAAGCCTCGATTACACTTTCCGCGGCTTTCTTGGTTTCAGCCAGCACCACGCCAATGCCCTGGGTACCTTCCAGAAGTTTAATTACCACTGGCGTACCACCAACCATTTTAATCAAATCTTGTATATCACCCGGTTTACTGGCAAAACCGGTAACGGGCATGTCTATGCCTTTGCGGGAAAACAACTGCATCGAGCGCAACTTGTCTCGTGAACGGGTAATGGCTACTGATTCATTTAAAGGAAAGGTCCCCATCATTTCGAACTGGCGTAACACAGCAGTACCATAAAACGTTACCGATGCACCAATACGCGGTATAACCGCATCAAAGTTCGGCAATTTTTCACCAGCAAGATGAATCTCAGGTCGATTACAGGCCATATTCATATAACAGCGTATAATATCAATCACCTGAACTTTATGGCCACGTTGCTCTGCAGCCTCGACCAGTCGTTTTGTTGAATAAAGGTTTTTGTTTCTCGATAAAATAGCGATATTCATAATTCTTTATTCGGTTTTGGTTCCAAGAAGAAATGATGCCTTGGGATCAACTAACATACGCCCTTCCATTGCAGCACGTCCCAGCAACATACGAAACGCCATTGTATCCCTGTTTGTCAGTGTTACTTCAATGTCCCATGAAGTGTCTGGCAGTTTAAGTTCAGTCATGATGACATAGCGTAGTTCTTTATGTCCACCGGAGTCACTGACTTCGCGTTGATCAATAATTCTGGCCTTACATTCCTGAATAATTTCGGTATTTTTTTGTACCGGGTGCATAATAAAGCGCACCATATCAACCCCATTTTCTGTGTATGCATCAACTTCAAAGGCATGCAAACAGGATGTTTTTGCACCCGTGTCAATTTTGGCCTTGATATGGGTAAGACCTAATTCTGGTAAGGAAACCCATTCACGCCATCCGACTGTAATCATTTTTTTAGTCATATATTTGAATTAATGATTCTAAAATTTACACTTCGGTTTTGTTGTATTCGTAATTTCCGAATCAACCAGAAAATGCCCCTCAAGAAACCTTCTGCCAATTAACCCCTGGTACTTATAATTACCACGATTTACCAGGTTCACTTTTTCTTCACTATGATGTTGATCAAGACAGACATCCATCATTATCACGGGACGTCGCTCTGATTTCATCTCTTTTCTTTTCACCCGAACGTAGGAAATAATCGGTTTCATAATCAGGTGCTCACGTCCTTTGCCATTAGTGATTATAAAACTCACCCAATTCTGACCATTTTTCTCAAATTGCCTAACGTCTTGGGCATTAATAGATAATCCATCAGCCCCGGTATCTATTTTTGCCAGGAAGGTAAACTTGCCTCCATCGATACTGATTGGCTCTACCCAGCCTATGGTCTTTTTCTCAGCAGCTCCTGATACACTGCAGTACAAACCAAATAGGCAAACTATAATCAATCTAGCTGTTTGGTTTTTCATATATGATTACCTATACTTGCCTGGATAAATACTAATAAAAAGATACTTTATTATTTAACAAGTCAATGACAGATTCTTCAGCCAACACAACAGTGGAAATCAAGAGCAATATTATATGGCGCATCGTCATTGCTTTAGCCATTCTGTCAATTACTATCCTGTCATTACGCTTAGTGTTTACACAAATATATGCTTCTACTGATTCAATATGGAGCTTTACTATCAATCTTCAGTTTGAAGCAGAAGGAAATGATACCGTAGTTAAGCTTAGTCCACCATCGGCAACTATCAATAGCAGGCTAATCAGGCAGTCATTAAACCATCCTTACAGTACTATTCGATATAGTAAAAACAAGTTTGATGGTAAAACCATTATCGCCTTTATGCCGGACAAGGCAGGTAAAATTGATATAGATGCCGAATTTCTGATTCACATTAGTGAACACCCACGAATCAAGTTTTCAAATTTACCTCTCAACACAGAAGCCAGGGAAAAATACCTTAGTGATAGCAATGAACTGGATATACAACATCATAAAATTACTGATTTCCTGAATGAATTACAAAAAACATCAGATGATAAAAAAGAGCTGGTAGAAGCTATTTCTCGATATGTACGGACATACACTGTTAGTAATTTATCTCATCCACCATCTGTTCGTTCCGCATCGGAAACAATAGGCGAAAAGAAAATTACTGTTGCTGAACAGGCAAATCTTTTTGTTGCTTTATCCCGCGCAGCAAAAATTCCGGCCCGTATCGTAACTGGCTTTATTTTCAGAGAACAACCGGACATTCAGCCTCATTACTGGGCTGAAGTGTATTTTAATGAAAGCTGGCATTCATTTGATCTTTACAATGGTTATAAATATAAACTCCCCAGTAAATATGTACCTTTTCGATACAATTCATTAGACATTGTCTCAATCTCTAATGGTAAAAATCTTGAAGCAAATTTCGACCTTATTGAAACGCGATATAAATTCATTCCAGAGAAAGAAGACTCCAGTAATGTTCTGTTCCTGTTTGATCTGAGCAGGCTTTCTCAGGATACCAGGAACGTACTCGCAACATTATTCCTGCTGCCCCTTGGTGTATTAATTACTGTTATTTTCCGGCACTTTATCGGGATTCAGAACTACGGTGTTTTTACCCCTTCTTTACTTGCGCTTGCTTTGACTCGGAATGATCTGTTCACTACAACGATTACCCTGAGTATCATAATTTTCTTCGTAATTATGGGAAGAGTATTTTTCCCCAAAAAAATGAATCGCACACCCCGGCTGGCTGTGATTTTTACCCTGGTGATTATGAGCACTGGGTTAGCTGTTTCATTTGTAGATCTTTATTACCCTGCGCCGGAAGGCTTCGCGGTGTTACTCCCTGTCATAATTCTCTCTTCCCTGGTAGACAACTTTTATAAGATACTGGACACAAAAGGTAAACATGTGGCAATGGTGAGACTTTTCTGGACAGCGGTAATTACTGTATTCTGTATACCCGTTTTGAGATGGGAGGCACTGGGCCATCAGCTTGTTTCGTTCCCTGAAATTCATCTGTTCACCCTGGCTTCTATTCTTCTATTTACTATTTACAAAGGTAAACAGCTAGTAACGCTTGTCCCGAAGTCACTCAGAGAAAATCGCTCAAAAGTGACCGACAGCTCATCCGATGCTTTATAGCCATGTTATACAATCTGAATTATTAATCGTTACAATCGAAATATTTATACTAATTTTAATTGACATCAAATCTTGCTGTCTTTAAAAGGCTAACTGTCAATCCACTTTTTGGCAGTGAGGTTTAATATGGCAAAAGCTGATGATTTAATCCTGGATATTGATGATAACGATACCGAAACAGAAGACAGTGAAGAAATTTCTTCAGACAAGGACAAGTTAAATGCACGCCGCCGTCTGGAAGAATATTTTGAGATGAAAAAATTACGTGAGCTTACTGATTACTAACATAAAAAAGCCGCCAGCAGAAAAACTGGCGGCCTGCAAAATCAAACAGAATCAACCTTGTTCCTTGCCTTGTGCTTCTGTTTCTGCTTTTAATTCTTCTAATTTGTCCTTAATACACTCATCGATATATTCTTGTACATCAATAGCGCCTTTTGATTCAGCGGTACAGGCATCAACCACAGCCTGTTTATCTGTATTTGCTTCTTCAGCAACACTGTAACCCATAAAAGTTACCAGTCCTAACAGTACTGCAAACAAGCTTTTATATAAGTTTTTCATCTTTTTTGTGCTCCATGGCATATAAAAAATTAATACCGGATCTTGTTCCCCGGTGGTGTTTCACGATGAAGTTCTAGGCTAAAAACGTATCCACGTAAAACAATAAATTTTTATCGTCATCATGATATTTTTCGATTAATCTTCGCACATGTTGAATATGATTCATTCGGGAGCAAAATATGGACACTGATGCTTTAAAGACTTTTATAGAGGTTAATCGGACCCGGCATTTTGGACAGGCAGCCCGCAACCTTTACATCAGCCAGTCGACCGTAAGCGCCCGTATCAAGCTACTGGAGGACCAGGTCGGGGTGCCTCTTTTTATCCGGCAACGTAATAATATCCAGCTCACGGCGGCAGGTGAAAAACTGCTGCACTACGCCGAGTCAATTCTTACAACCTGGACTCGTGCCCGCCAGGAGATTGCTATTGAAGATGAAAAACTGATTCCACTTATTATCGGGAGCACACCAAGTTTATGGGACTCGGTCTTGCTGGACTGGATGAAGTATATGAGAAAAAGAAAGACAGATATTGTGCTAGATGTTCAAGTACATGGCACAGATGTCCTTGCCAAACGCGTTCAGGAACTGACTATGGATATAGCCTTTGTTTTTGATAACCCGCAGTTTGCCGATGTCGAATGCAAGGAAATATCTGAAATTCCTTTTGTTATGATCTCTTCTAACAAGGATATCAGCAAGGAAAAAGCTATCAGCGAAAACTACATTCTTGTCGAGTGGGGTACCAGTTTTTCAATCGCACATGCAAAATCATTCCCTGACATGCCTCAACCCCTTATGCGCGTAATGCTGGGCCGAATTGCGCTCAACTATATCCTGGCTAATGGTGGAACCGCATATATGCCTGAACCAATGGTCAGAGAACTTTTGCATGAAAAAGAACTATTCCTGGTCAAGGATGCACCGGTGATTCAACGCAACGTCTATGCCCTTTATACCAGTGAAAATACCAATATGGAATTAATCAGGCTGGCTTATAGCTATTTTGATGAAAAGCACTAGTTAGCATACCATCAGGTTGGCATATTCCATAACCAGCCACTTACTACCAGTATCCATGAAATTAACCTGTACCCTTGCGTGACGGCCATCACCTTCATAGTTCATTACCACACCTTCACCAAACTTTTCATGATAAACGCGCTGACCTAACTGTAACCCACTGTCATTTTGTTTATACCCGGCCATTGATTCACTAACCGCCGGGGCAACACTTCCCTGCATACGTACTTCCTGTATATATTCCATGGGAATTTCCTTAATGAAACGCGAGGGACTGGCAAAATTCTCTTCACCGTACATACGGCGTTTTTCCGCGTAACAGATTGTGAGCTTTTCCATTGCACGTGTCATACCGACATAACAAAGACGCCGCTCTTCTTCCATGCGTCCAGGTTCTTCGGATGAAAGTTTATGCGGGAATAAACCCTCTTCCACACCACACATAAATACCTGTGGGAATTCCAGACCCTTGGCCGTATGCAATGTCATCATCTGCACACAGTCATCATCTTTATCTGCCTGGTTATCACCCGCCTCCAGTGAAGCATGAGCCAGAAATGCTGACACGGTATCCATCCCTTCTTCTTCCATTTCCTCTGCTTCAAAATTTCGACCGGCACTTATCAGTTCTTCCAGGTTTTCTATACGCTGACGCCCTTTTTCACCTTTTTCTTTTTTGTAATGATCGATCAAACCACTATCATGAATAACATGTTCTATCTGTTCGTGTAATTCCAGTTCACTGATGGCTTCCGCCATGCGTTCAACCAGGTCAACAAAATATTGCAGAGCACTGACCGCGCGCGCGGGTAATAATTTATGCTCGATAACATGATAAATACCCTGCCACATGGAAACACCAGCACTACGTGCCTGGTTGCGCACTTCTGCTACCGTTTTGTTACCGATACCACGAGTGGGCAGGTTAATGATACGTTCCAGCGAGGCATCATCACTGCGGTTATATATCAGACGAAAATAGGCAAGCGCATCCTTGATCTCCTGGCGCTCGAAGAAGCGCTGGCCACCATAAATATGATATGGAATCCCTGCCTGTAAGAGGGCTTCTTCCAGTACCCGTGATTGTGCATTGGATCGATAAAGCACCGCACATTCACGACGTGCACCACCTTGTTCTATCCATTCCTGAACCTGGCTAACCATGTATTGTGCTTCGTCAATTTCATTAAAAGCCGCGTACAACTGGATAAGTTCACCTTCTTTGCCATCGGTCCAGAGTTCTTTACCCATGCGTTCATCGTTATGCGCGATGAGTGCATTGGCAGCAGACAGAATATTTGCCGTTGATCGATAGTTCTGTTCAAGACGGAATACGGATACATCTTTGAAGTCTTTGCTGAACTGGTGAATATTCTCTACCCTGGCTCCTCGCCAGCCGTAAATGGATTGATCATCATCGCCCACGGCAAAAATATTCCCGGTTTTTCCTGCCAGTAGTCTTAACCAGGCATACTGAATGGTATTGGTATCCTGAAATTCGTCTACCAGGATATGCTGGAAGCGATTCTGGTAGTGTTTTAACAATTCCGGATTTTTTAGCCAGAGTTCATGGGCGCGTAGTAGCAGCTCGGCAAAATCCACCATGCCGGTACGACGACACATATCTTCATAGGCTCGGTAGATTTCGATCATATGCCGCAAGTGCCTGTCGTTGTGATGTTCCAGGTGATCTGGTCTCAGGCCTTCATCTTTCTTGGCATTAATAAACCACTGTACTTCCCGCGGCGCCCAATGATTTTCATCCAGCCCCATTTCCCGGATCAGTCTACGGATAGCCCGGTACTGGTCATCGCTGTCCATTATCTGGAAAGTTTGTGGCAGGTCCGCCTCTTTCCAATGGGCACGTAACAAGCGATGTGCAATACCGTGAAAGGTACCAATCCATAAACCGCTTGCCGGGATAGCCAGCAAATCCTGCACCCGGCCCCGCATTTCGCCTGCTGCCTTATTGGTGAAGGTCACCGCCAGAATACCATATGGCGACACATTCTCTGCCTGCATCAGCCAGGCTATACGATGTACCAATACGCGGGTTTTTCCACTGCCTGCACCAGCCAGAACCAGCACATTTGATGGGGGTGCACAAACAGCCTGTCGTTGCGCATCATTTAACGGGTCAAGAATATATGAGACATCCATAAAGCAAGCGAAGTAAATCAGTCAAAAAAATCATTGTGTACTGCAATATTTAACATTATTTCACAATTTGGCGCTTTCATAACCTGCTTTCTTACCTAAAATATTTTAAAAGAAAAATATTCACAGTAGGGACTGCTGTTGATGGACGTACAAGAAAAACTGGATAATTTGCGAACCAGGTATGCCGCGGATTTATCAGAGCAGGTTTCAAGTATTCATGAATACTGGCAGCTGCTCATAAATGACCCTGGCGATCAGGAATCTATCCGGGGGCTTCTCGATATCTGCCATGGACTTGCTGGTACCGGTGCCAGTTTCGGTTTTCCCTTGCTAAGCGAACATAGTCGCGAAATTGAACACTTTCTGCGACCCATTTCAGAAAAAAATACAAACATCGATATAGACAAAATGTATGAAGTCACCGAGCTGATTGAGCTGCTTGATGATGACTGCCGGCAAGTTGTCCATAACTGATTCCATTTAATTAATAACCTTCAGTCTGCAATGCTGTGCAGATCTACATAGCGTATCAGGAATAGTCATGATTTAATCCCGCTATGCGTACATTTCTTTTTATTTTCTTACTCCTTGTTACAAGCCAGAGCTGGGCAAACCTGGGCTTCACAACCCGTGCAGGTGATGAAATCAATATTGTGGTTCATGCTGCCCAGGGAGAATACCTGTTCATCTGGCTACCGTCTGAAGCTGGCCCACAGAATTCAGAAAAAACTACCGCCCAACAGCTTTCACGCAAAGGAATTGAAGTCTGGCAGATCAACCTGCTGGAAGATTTCTTTTTACCAATTGTTGCCAGCAGCCTGGATCGATTACCTGATGAAACAGTTAGCGAACTGATTGACTTCGCCAGCAAACAAACAGGAAAAAATGTTTACCTGGTCACCAGTGGACGTGGTGCGATTCCTTTTTTACGTGGAAGCCGTCGTTGGCAATTGCAACATCCTGACTCGCCGGCTTTAGCTGGCACAATTTTATTAAGCCCAAAATTTTTTGTTGAAACACCTGACCCCGGTGTACAGGCTCAACTGATGCCTATTGTTACCACAACCAACCTGCCCATCTTTATTATCCAACCAGAAAAATCACCCTGGTACTGGAAACTGGATAAGACCATACCGGCCCTGCAACAAGGTGGTAGTGATGTTTGATGCCACAAACTATGAAAAACAAGTTGCAACAACACTACCCGTTTTACTGGCACAGGCATTGAAACTACTTGAGCCATACCAACAAATACAACGCAAGGCCGTAAAAGACAAACAGGAAAATCCACAGGTTAAAATTGGCAAGAAAGATCGTTTCTTGCAACCTTTCAAGGGAGACCCTGTGCCACCCTTGTTAAAACTAAAAAACCTTGACAACAAAATTATAGATCTTAGCGATATGAATGGCCAGGTGGTACTGGTTAACTTCTGGGCATCCTGGTGTCCGCCCTGTGTCCATGAAATGCCCTCCATGCAACGCTTACAGAACATGTTTAAAAACAAACCATTTACCATCCTTGGTGTTAACATGGCTGAAGATAAGGAGACAATAAACACCTTTCTTAAGACAAAGGTAAGTGTGGATTTCCCTGTACTGCTTGATTCTGATGGTACTGCACTGAAACGCTGGGGGGTTTTCGCCTTTCCAACCAGTTATGTTGTCGACAAAAAAGGGCATATACGTTATGCCCTGTTTGGTGGCCTGGAATGGGATACACCTGATATTATCCAGAAAATATCAAGCCTGCTTGATGAGTAATTGATTTCTATAACATGATGGAAGGTACCGGATTTCGGGTAATGATTTATTTAACGGCAATTATATTAATAATTGCCGTTGGTATTCTTGCCTGGTATTCAGGCAAAAACGATGATGATTAAATCATTACCATCATAATTATGGCTATAACAAGAGCTACACCAGCGGTGATAATGCTTGCAGCCTGAAACATGATTTCTTTTCTGTTTTCCATTTGAATTTCTCCTTTTCTGTTTGCCTGCAATTCTTTTGCAAAATTAATGCCACAACAAATTAATCTTTAAATCAATAAGTTAATATTTTACAGGCAATGTCCTGCACGAATTGTTTCACTAATGTGGTGCAGCGATGCACTCAAACAATGCAATGGAAGAAATATGAAGTATTAAAATGACAACAGTAAAAACAAAACGGGCACTATGCCCGTTTTGTTTTTACTGTTGAGTAATTACCAGTCAGGTATTAAATCCAGTCTTGCGGCTTGAGGTACTTTTCATACAGCTCTTCCTCTGCGCTTCCTGCTTCCGGTTTCCAGTTATATTTCCAGCTTACCAGTGGTGGTAATGACATAAGAATTGATTCGGCGCGGCCTCCGGTTTGCAAACCAAACAATGTGCCACGATCAAATACCAGGTTAAATTCCACGTATCGGCCACGACGATATAACTGGAATTCTCTTTCACGATCTCCATATTCAATATCTTTGCGCTTTGTCACAATAGGACGATAAGCAGGAATATAATGATCACCGACACTTTTCATGAAGGCAAAACATTCTTCAAAACTGCCTTCATTGAGATCGTCAAAAAATAATCCGCCTACCCCACGCGGTTCATCACGGTGTTTCAGGTAAAAATATTCATCACACCACTTTTTATATTTAGGGTAAGCATCGTCACCAAATGGTTCACACGCCTGCCTGGCAACACTATGCCAATGAATGACATCTTCATCATAGCCATAGTAAGGAGTTAAATCAAAACCACCACCAAACCACCAGACCGGATCTTCGCCATCTTTTTCTGCAACAAAAAACCTTACGTTAGCATGTGATGTTGGCACATAGGGATTACGTGGATGGATAACCAGTGAAACACCCAGCGCCTGGAAACTTCGCCCCGCAAGTTCACGACGATGCGCGGTTGCGGAGCCCGGTAAGGTATCACCATGAACATGAGAAAAGTTAATGCCGGCCTTTTCAAACACCTTGCCTTCTTCCATAACACGTGACCGGCCTCCACCACGTAACGTGGTTGAAGTATCATCATCGCGATCCCAGCTATCTTCCAGGAAGGACTTTCCACCATCTTCTTCAGCAAGCGCTTTACAGATTTCATCCTGTAAATTTAACAAGTATTCTTTTATCGCGTTAACATCAACCTGACTCATGATTATTCCTGTTGTTTAATTCTATGCTGGACGAATTATCTTTTTACTCAGGGCATCACGGATTTCCGTTGGCTTATCAAGCCCACCGGTTTCACCTTCAAGGATATAGTCCAGGCTATCTTCAAAATATCTCTTCACTTCTTCAGTGGTTCGTGCAGGTTCCTGGCCTGCCGGATTTGCACTCGTTGAAACAAGTGCCCCACCAAAGCAATTACAGAGTTCCTGCACGATAGGATGGCTGGTCACTCTGATCGCGAGGGTAGTATATGTACCACGTAAATTATGACTGACTGTTTCTTTTGCCGGGACAATCCAGGTTACCGGACCAGGCCAACTGTCGAGTATTTCACTTTTTACTTCCTGTTCCAGTTCACTTATGTAGGGCTGTAATTGTGAAAAACTTGCCGCAATTAATATCAGTCCTTTTGCAGCAACTCGCCCCTTTAATTCCAGGATGCGTTGTATTGCCTTTTCATTCCCTGGATCGCAACCCAGGCCATATACTGCCTCAGTAGGATACGCAATCACTCCGCCCTGCTTTAAAATTTCTGCTGCTTGCTGAACCTGTGGATTGGTCATCATTCGCGATGAAATGAAATGTTATTCAGTTTGAGTCTCTTCTTCATCTGTTTCGACAGACTCAGTAAAACCACATTCCTTCTGTGGGCAGACTTTTTCTGTACCGCGACGCTTGGTAGTTTTTAATGTCAACATCGGCCAGCCACAATCCGGGCAGGCTTCATTCAGAGGCTGGTTCCAGACTGCGTATTTACAATCCGGGTAATGCTCACAGGAATAAAATATCTTGCCATTACGTGACTTGCGCTTGAGCATGTTACCTTTTTTACACTCCGGGCACTGTACGC
Source organism: Gammaproteobacteria bacterium (assembly GCA_037388705.1). Lineage (GTDB taxonomy): Bacteria > Pseudomonadota > Gammaproteobacteria > UBA6429 > Thiohalophilaceae > JARRJY01. The sequence goes on along the minus strand of JARRJY010000019.1, from coordinate 7,852 downwards.
CGGTATCTTCCGGTTTTTCCAGCGGCTCAATATGTTTACAGTCGGGGTAACTGCTGCAACCGATAAACTTGCCATAGCGCCCGTGACGAATGATCAGGTCAGAACCACATTCCGGACATTTGCGATCTTCAATGACTTCAGGCTCGGCATTGGCATCTTCATTGACGTTACGCGTGTAGTCACACTCAGGGTAATTGTTACAACCGACAAAGCGGCCGCGTCGGCCCAGACGTATTGCCAGGCTACCACCACACTTGGGGCATTTCTCATCAAGTTGTTCATGGGTAACATCTTTACGATCAACGCTCTGTTCCTTGTCATCCACAAGATCTTTGAAAGGCTGCCAGAAGTTTTTCATCATTGGCACCCAGTCTTCTTCACCGCGAGAGATAGCGTCCAGTTCATCTTCCATGTTCGCGGTGAAATCATAATCGACGTACTGAGTAAAATGTTCGGTCAGAAACTTGTTAACAATCCGGCCGACATCAGTAGGAATAAAACGTTTCTTGTCCATTTCCACGTATTCACGTGACTGAAGCGTTGAAATGATCGACGCATAAGTGGATGGACGACCAATGCCATGTTCTTCCAGTGCCTTGACCAGGCTGGCTTCTGAATACCTTGGCGGTGGTTCTGTGAAATGTTGTTCCGGTAAAATTTTTACCAGTTTAATGTCATCACCTTCTTCCATCGGTGGTAACAGTTTATCTTTATCATCTGCCGCCGCTTTGGCATCATCGGTCCCTTCAAGGTACACCGCCATAAAGCCAGGTTTTACGACTGTCGACCCGTTGGCACGGAAGATATTACCTTCACCAGCAGTTAAATCAACGGCGACCGTGTCCAGTGTGGCATGGATCATTTGGCAGGCAACTGTCCGTTTCCAGATCAGATCATACAACCTGAACTGATCCTTGCTTAAGTGTTTTTTAATCGCTGCTGGTTCGTGGTTTACAGAGGTTGGACGTACCGCTTCATGCGCTTCCTGGGCATTCTTGGCCTTGGTTTTAAAAGTACGTGGTTCTGCAGGCACATTATCATCGCCGTATTTTTTGCCTATAAACTCCCTAATTTCATCCAGGGCTTCATTAGCAAGACTGACCGAGTCGGTACGCATGTAAGTAATCAAACCTACGGTTTCACCATCAAGATCAATACCTTCATAAAGTTGCTGGGCGATGCTCATAGTTTTCTTGGCAGTAAAACCAAGCTTACGAGAGGCTTCCTGTTGCAAAGTCGAAGTGGTAAAAGGTGCAGCAGGATTACGCTTACGCTTTTTCTTTTCGATTTTAGCAACAAGTAATTTGCCATTAGCCGCTTTATTTAATACTTCCTCGGCATGCTTGGCTTTATCTTCACTATTAATAGTGAACTGCGAAAGTTTTTTACCTTCCAGATGAATTAATTTAGATGTAAAAGGCTGACTATCACTTTCTACTTCAGCATCAATAGTCCAGTATTCTTTTGGTTTGAATTTTTCAATTTCCAGCTCGCGCTCAACGATCATGCGCAGGGCAGGACTTTGCACCCGACCCGCCGATAGCCCCCGTCGGATTTTTTTCCACAGTAATGGTGATAGGTTAAAACCGACCAGGTAATCCAGTGCCCGACGTGCTAGTTGTGCGTTGATCATGTCATTGGAAAGTTCACGTGGATGCTCAATAGCTTCATTAATCGCACGCTTGGTGATTTCATTGAACGCGACACGTCCCACTTTTTTGTCTTTTAATAAACCACGTTCTTTTAAAATTTCATATAGATGCCATGAAATAGCTTCACCCTCGCGATCCGGATCCGTTGCCAGATACAGGGCGTCTGCTTTCTTTAATGCCTTGGCAATAGCATCGACATGTTTCTGATTTTTTTCTATGAGTTGATACTTCATAGCAAAATCATTGGCTGGATCAACTGCACCTTCCTTGGGAAGCAGGTCGCGAACATGACCGTAGGAAGCAAGGACCTCGAATCCTTTACCCAGATACTTTTTAATGGTTTTTGCTTTGGCCGGTGATTCTACGATGACCAGATTTTTTGCCATGGTTTACCCTATTCTTATAAAAGCAAATGCCCGCGGAGATGGCGGGCACTGTTGTTATTATATCGTTTCCTTTGTCAATGCAGGATACCAGTTGCTTCTTCAAACACCAGGTCTTCCATCCATGCGAAGGCAGCTTCACGACCCGGCTGGTTAAACAGCACCATCAGAACTACCCATTTCAGCTGTTCCAGATCAATTTCATCTGCTTCAAGAGCCATAACACGATCAATAACCAGCTCACGTGTATTGTGATCAAGTACCCCTGTTTGTTCCAGGAATAACAGGAAACCCCGGCTATCCAGATCCAGCTTATCACTCTCTTCAGGTGTATAAACGCGCATAGAAGAAGCATTTAATAGTGCATGTTCTTCGTTATTCTGCCTGTCCACCAGGCCTTCCAGCCACTGGAATGCCTTAGTGATTTCTGCCTGCTGGAATCCCGCTTCCTGTAGTTCGACGCGCAATGATTCTTCGTCAGTATCGAATTCTATTTCATCGTTCATATAATTCTCAAACAGGTACATCAGCACGTCGAGTATATTTTCTTTCATTTCACTTCCTCGTTAGCAGGTGAGACTAGTCCGCCGTCAATCCACTCCTTTGTACTACTGTATCGACGGCTGTAGGCTCATAACCGACACTTTCCAGCACCTGCTGATAGCTCTCATCCAACTGAAATGGGGTCGATTTGGACTGTTTTTCAAGGTCTGTCTTGTTAGACAACTCAATTTGTGGCAGTTCCTCGAGCACATCCTGTGCTGTTTCGACCAGCTTTGCACCCTGTCGAATCAATGAGTTACATCCCCTGGAGTGGGGGTTATGTATGGAACCCGGTACGGCCAGTACCTCGCGACCCTGCTCTAACGCCATTCTCGCGGTAATCAATGAACCGCTTTTCACTGCTGCCTCCACCACCAGAACAGCCAGGCTCAGACCACTGATAATTCTGTTGCGACGCGGGAAATTTGCCGCAAGAGGTGGCACACCTATGGGAAATTCCGATACAAGTGCACCATTTTCGGCTATCTGATGGGCCAGTTCCTTGTGCCTGGCAGGGTACACCCTGTCCAGCCCGGTACCGCAAACAGCAACCGTTCTTCCCCCTGCATCAAGTGCACCCCGGTGACTGGCGGCATCAATGCCAAGCGCCATACCACTGGTAATGACGAGCCCTAAGGATGAAAGGTGATGGGCAAACTCCCTGGCCGTTTCCTTGCCTGCCGGACTATGGTGACGACTCCCCACCATTGCCAACGCTGGATAACTCAGTATTTCTGGATTACCAAACACATAAAGTACGGCTGGTGGATCAGGTATTTCCTTTAATAAAGCCGGGTAACGCGGATCATCTAGCGTGAGGATGTGGGCCTGATCCTGCTCGAGCCATATTAAATCACCTTCAATTGCCTTTTCATCGGGTGACAACAGTCCATCAATTGACGAACCTGGCAATCCCATTGCGGACAATGTGCCACGTCCGGCACTGAGCACCTGTCGAGGCGAATGAAAATGAGAGAGTAACAGGGAAATAGTGGCACTACCCACCTGGGGGGCATGGCTTAGCACGAGCCAGTCATGCAAGCTTTGTGTATCAGCTATCATTTGTTTTCCTTTCACCAAGTCCATTTGGTAATAATTGAAAGTGTAACACAAAAAAACCGGCACAGATTCTGTGCCGGTTCTGATAGTTTTGAGATTAAGCCGGTGTTATGGATTCGTAACCTTGTCCATTCGACGAATCGTTTTTTGTGCTTCCATGATTAAACCAAAACTTAATTTTTCTTTTACACTAAATATCATCATCACACCGGCACGTTCATCAGGTAATTTTTCCGTACCCCAGCCAAACACCGATCTTGGGTTTCGAACTTCCTCGCCTTTCTGTAAAACGGCCAGCACATGCCCTGGTTCCAGTCCATCTTTTGCACCACGGTTAATGACCACGATATTGTATTGGCCGATTAAATTAAGGCCATTAATAACATGTATTATTTGGCCATTTATCTTTTCTGTTGGTGCACGAGGTATAAACCTGAAATCCAGCTTTTTCTCTTCGTGTGGGAATAACAGATCGCCGTTGATTACTTCCTGTCTTGCCTCACTAACAATCAGGGTTACCGGATCACCTGTTTTCTGGACATTCGCATTTGCCAGATCGATGAGCTCATAACCCAGGGTTTCACCTGTTTCAGGATCTTCGTATTCGATACCCGGCCTGACAACATGGTAACTACCAAATAGCTTGTCGCTGAATCCCTTTGCATAAATCTTGTTGCCAGTACCTGTTATAAGGTGTCGTTCATAACTGGCAATAATATGGGGTGCAGCATCGATCTCATCTTCGGTAGCAACACGAGGACGTGATAAAAACGGCGCGATGAGTTCTCGCGGAATGGTCGTGATCGCTTTTTCAATTGATTCTGAACGAATCTTTGGCGACAACTTGAACGACTTGATAGCAGGCTTGTCATACTTGGGCGTTGCAGCTGCGGCACCGTCCATCGTTATATAAGGCTTGCCATCCACATACTGAAGAACAATAACATCACCCGGGTAAATCAGGTGAGGGTTACGAATTTCCGTATTGATATGCCAGAGCTCGGGCCACAGCCAGGGATCATTGAGAAAACGACTGGCAATGTCCCACAGTGTATCGCCTTTAACAACCGTGTAACTGTCCGGATGATCTGGTTTTACGACGGCAGGCGGCGGCGCGGGTTCTGGCTCAACCATTGGCGCGGGCTCTGGAGCCGGCTTGGGTGGTTCAGGTTTAGGTTCAGGGGTTGAACTACAGGCAGCAAGCCCCAAAACCATGAATAGAATGGAGAGGAAGCGTATAATATGAGCTCCGGTCGACTGTTTTGTTATCATAAGCAACCCTTGTGGAAGCCGGAAAAAACGTTTTTATTCACTGTTACAGACCTGAAAAGTACCGGGTCAGATACAGAGTTATCTATTAGTATCATAATGTTAGCAGCTTTTTCTACACTTGTACTATAAATTTAGCTCGAAATTATATGGCAATATTGAATATTTTAAATTATCCAGATGAGCGTTTACGTACCGTCGCCAAGCCTGTTTCTGAAGTAACTGAAGAAATTCAACAACTTACAGATGACATGCTGGAGACCATGTATGCTGCCCCTGGTATTGGTTTAGCAGCTACCCAGGTAAACGTCCACCAACGAATTATCGTGATGGATATTTCCGAGGAGAAAAACCAGCCCCTGGTATTGATTAACCCGGAAATCATTGAAAAAGACGGGGAACAGGAGTTTGATGAGGGCTGCCTGTCTGTGCCCGGCATTTATGAAACGGTACAACGCGCCGAACATATTAAAATCCGTGCCCTGAACCGTGATGGTGATGAATTTGAGATGGAAGCGACCGGACTGCTGGCCGTCTGTATCCAGCATGAAATGGATCACCTGATGGGTAAACTATTTGTTGACTACCTGTCACAATTAAAGCGTCAACGTATACGCAAGAAATTACAAAAACAACAAAAGCTGGCCATGTAAGGCCAGCTTTGTAATACCATTAAAATTATGAACTCTCCCCTGAAAGTTGTCTTTGCCGGCACACCTGACTTTGCGGCTATTGCACTGCAAGCTTTAATAAAGTCACATCATGATGTAATAGCAGTTTATACCCAGCCTGATCGTCCTGCAGGTCGTGGGCGTAAACTACAGGCCAGCCCGGTGAAAAGGCTTGCCCTGGAAAATAACATTCCAGTTTTTCAGCCTGAATCACTTAAAGATGAAAAAGAACAACAAAAGCTGGCGGATCTGAATGCGGATGTCATGATCGTTGCCGCCTACGGCTTGATCCTGCCACAGGTTGTGCTGGATATACCTAAACTGGGTTGCCTTAATATTCATGCTTCTCTACTACCACGCTGGCGTGGTGCTGCTCCAATTCAGAGAGCCATTCTCGCCGGTGATGCTGAATCCGGAATTACCATTATGCAGATGAATGCCGGCCTTGATACCGGTGATATATTAAGAAAAATATCATGTGCCATCACTGAAGAAGATACCGGTGGAAGTTTACATGACAAACTGGCTGAGCTGGGTGCACAAAGTTTAATAACAACTCTGGATAAACTGCTGGCAGGAAACATTACACCTGAAGTTCAGGATGATAACGCAGCTACGTATGCACATAAACTTGAGAAACAGGAAGCACAACTGAACTGGAACCAAAATGCTCAACAACTACATAATCAGGTACGAGCATTCAATCCCTGGCCAGTTGCTTTTTTTGTCGCTGATGATAAAGCAATACGTGTCTGGCAAAGTGAAGTTGTTAAAGATAAAACATCTTCAGATGTTGCTCCCGGTACTGTGTTAAAAACCAGCAAACAAGGTATTGATATTGCCTGTGGTGAAGATGTTTTACGTTTATTACAGTTACAACCACCAGGTAAAAAACCCATGGATGCAGCCTCTTTTCTTAATGGTCATAGCGACTGGCTGACAACCGGCAAACTGCTTGATAGTTCAGCTGAATGAATCCACGTTTAGCAGCTATAAAAACACTTCATGCTGTTATTGATCAAGGCCGCAACCTGCCTGATGCACTCAATCAATCTGGTCACAGCGATAACCCTGCACTAACCCAGGCCATGTGTTATGGCGTAATTCGCAATTTTCACCGCCTTGATTTTTATTCATCTGAACTGATTAAAAAACCTTTACGAAAAAAAGACCTGGATATACAACTCTTGATTCTTTTGGGTTTTTATCAACTGGATGCAATGGCTATTCCTGATCATGCAGCCGTATCGGAAACAGTTAAAATCTGCAAAGCACTAAAAAAAGACTGGTCTCGGAATTTTGTCAATGGTGTCTTGAGGCAGTTTCAACGCCAACAGGTACAACTCAACAAGTTAATAGAAAAAAATGAATCAGCCAGGTATTCACACCCGCAATGGCTATTAGACATAATTAAAACTGCCTGGCCAGATAATTGGCAGACAATCATCGCAGCAAACAATCAACTCCCACCGATGACACTCCGGATAAACCGGCATAAAACCTCGACTCGTGAATACAAAAAAACGTTAATGGCCTCAGCTATTGAAAGTGAAACGCACCTGTACGCTCCCGATGCGCTTACTCTTAAACAGCCCCTTGATGTTCATGAACTACCTGATTTTAAAACCGGCTTATGTTCCGTTCAGGATGCTTCTGCTCAACTGGCTGCAATCATACTGGATGCCAAACCCGGTGAAACAATACTGGATGCGTGTGCAGCACCAGGCGGTAAAACTGCACATATACTGGAATCACAACCTGAACTGGGCAGGCTTGTTGCTCTTGATATTGAAGAAAACCGGTTAACCGCAATCCATGAGAATCTTGCGCGACTTGATTTACATGCCGATGTCATTTGCGGTGATGCATCTAAACCTGATGGATGGTGGGATGGTAATTTTTTCGATCGTATTTTACTGGATGCTCCCTGTAGTGCCACCGGCGTGATCCGTCGACATCCAGATATTAAACTGTTAAGGCGCGCTGATGATATCCCTCATCTGGTAACAATACAGCAACAAATTCTCGATCAGTTGTGGCCCTTGCTCAAGCCAGGCGGTATGCTTGTCTATGCCACCTGCTCGATATTACCGCAGGAAAATACACAACAAATAGAACAATTCCTGGCACGTCAAACTGATGCAAAGCATATTGATATTGAGGCTGACTGGGGAATCAATACAAAAGCCGGGCGCCAGATTTTGCCAGGTGTAAATCAGCCAGATGTTTACGGGATGGATGGATTTTTTTATGCGACACTTTACAAACAACCATA
>JARRJY010000018.1:0-36609 GCA_037388705.1 Gammaproteobacteria bacterium | reverse complement strand
TTATCGCTGGATAGTATCGAACAGTCAGAAGCGGATGTAGTTGATCATATTGAAACAGGTGAAGGGCTGACCCTTGATGGTTTTGATGCTGAACCAGCAATGGCTAGTAGTGAGTCCATTGAAGCGGATGTGGAAACACTTGATTCAACATTATCAGATACTCCTGATACCACTGCGGTTCAGGACTTTGTTTCTTCTGGTGAAGTTGAACCACAGGCCAGAGTACCTGAACAGGCACCAGTTCCCGAACCTCCAGTAGTTCAGGAATACGAAGTAAGCGACGACATTGATGATGAAATCATAGAAATTTTCCTTGAAGAAGCAGAAGAAGAATACGCCAATATCAAGCGATTATTACCTCAATGGGAAACGAATCTTGCTGATGAGGAAGCATTAAAAGATATGCGGCGTTCATTTCACACCCTGAAAGGAAGTGGACGCCTGGTGGGTGCTGCAGATGTTGGTGAATTTGCCTGGGCGTTCGAAAATATGCTTAACCGCGTCATTGATCACACGGTTGAAGCAACACCGACCATGTTTGAAGTTCTGCATCGTGGACGGGATTTGTTACCCGCACTCTTTAACCTTTTTAAAACACAAAGCAAGCCTGGCCAGGATGTACTTACCTTAATGTCCTATGCAGATGCATTAAGCAAAGGTGAAGATGTTTATCTTGAAGAGCCAGAAAAAGAACCAGTTATAATCGAACCTGAAATCAGCAATGTGAGTAGCGAACAAGCTGAAGAAGAAGCAGGTGCATCGCTAAATATCGATCCGGTATTGCTGGATATTTATCGTAAGGAAGCAGAAACGCATATTGCAACACTCAGGTCTTATATTGCCGGCTGGCAATCCGGGCAGGAAAAAACAGCAACTTATCCGCTATTAAGGGCTTTGCATACCTTGAATGGTAGTTCAAGAACTGCTGGTGTACAGCCTTTATCAGAAGTATGCGGAGCGTTTGAAAACTACGTAAAAGATATCCAGGAAAAACCATTTAGTGAACAGGCATTAAGAACATTGATTCAGCTGGTTGCCTTTGTAGAACAAATAATGAAAATGCTAGACCAGCAGGGCGTTGCTATCCCGGATAATAGCGAGTTAATGACTGCCATTAATTCTCTGGCTGGTGTTGAAGAACAACAAGCTACTGATGATACGGTAATAGCAGGTGATTTCTCGGTAGAAGAAGATATCGAGTTATCTGTGGAAGATGACTCTGTCATTCTGGATATCGACAGCGAAGTATCCCTGGAACAACCAGCAGATTTTGCATCACTGGATGATATCGGCGAGCATACCGGTGAGGCTGAGCCACTGGGTGCAGACTATGATGAAGAACTGCTTGAAATCTTTATCGAAGAAGGTGAAGAGATACTTGATGAATGTGATAACACCCTGCATCAATGGGAAAAGACACCTGATGACTCAGAACTGGTAGAAGCACTACAGAGGCAGCTGCATACCCTGAAAGGTGGTGCACGCATGGCTGGTATCAGCGAAATCGGCGATCTTGGTCATGATATTGAATCAATGCTAACAGCGGTAGTTGATGGGCATATTGTAGTTTCCAAGGATATGCAAAAAGTTCTGGTGCGGGCACAGGATAGACTGGTATCCATGCTGGAACAGGTCAAGTCACATCTTCGTCCTTCCCCGGCAAATGATCTGATTGCAGAAGTTAACAGGATTCTGAAAGGACCAACTGTCGAGCAAATTGAAGAAGTTGAACATCCTATAGAAATAATAGATGTTGCTGAGCCAACTGAAGATAATATTGAAATTGAAATTTCAGATGACTTTGATGCTGAAGCAGAAGCTCCTGTTGAAGAAACGATAGAAATTCTTGATGAAGCATCGACAACTAGTTTGGATGAACTCGATAAACTGGATAATGTTGTTCCACTGGAAAGTCAGCAGGTAGATCTTGAGCAACCAGTTATCGAAGAGAGTATACCGGCAGCCATTGAATCTGAACCGTTGCCAGAAGTACCTGGTGCAGGTGAGCTGCAAGTAGAAGAGGACGGGGGTGACCGTCGAAAAGGATCTCGTATTCAACATGAGCAAATTCGAGTTCGTTCCGACCTGCTAGATAACCTGGTTAATTTTGCCGGTGAGGTAAGTATTTATCGCTCCCGTATGGAGCAGCAAACCAATACGTTCCGCTTCAACTTGCAGGAGCTGGATGACACCATCAGTCGTTTCCGCGAGCAATTACGCCAGTTTGAAATGGAGGCAGAAGCACAGATCCAGTACCGTAAAGAAGATACCCTGGCGCAGGGGTATGAAGACTTTGACCCGCTGGAAATGGACCGCTTTACACAAATGCAGCACCTGTCACGAGGCATGCTGGAATCACTGGGGGATTTGGACTCTCTACGTAGTATTCTATCGAACATTACACGTGAATCTGAAACATTGCTGGTTCAACAGTCACGCGTAACATCTGAGTTACAGGAAGGCCTGATGCGAACGCGCATGGTTCAGGTATCCGGACAGGCACCAAGACTACGCCGAATTGTCCGTCAAACCAGTGATGAAATGGGTAAAGTGGTTGAGGTTCATATGCATGGAATGGATAACGAGCTGGACAGAAACGTGCTGGATCGTGTTATTCCACCTGTTGAACACATGCTACGTAACGCTATTGCTCACGGCATTGAAAAACCGGAACTACGTAAACAGGCAGGCAAACCAGAAAGCGGTAATATCAATATTTCCTTTAACCGTGAAGGTGGTGAATTTGTCATACGCATTAGTGATGATGGTGCCGGTATCAACCTGGATGCTATACGTGACAAGGCGATTGAAAAAGGCATGATTAGTGCTAATGCTCAGCCGAGTAAAGAAGCATTACTTGATTTAATGATGCAATCCGGTTTCAGTACTGCAGAAGAAATCACCCAGATTGCTGGACGTGGTGTTGGTATGGACGTGGTTAGTACCGAGATTAAGCAACTGGGCGGCCATTTACAAATTGATACTGAAAAAGGTAAAGGCACACTCTTTACCATCAATATGCCATTAACACTTGCAGTATCACGCGCGCTTATGGTCAATATCGGTGATGAAACCTATGCAATTCCGTTGCTAAGCGTCGAAGGTGTTGAACGTGTTAACCAGGATGAACTCCTTGAAATGGCACAAAGTGATGAACCTGTTTATCACTGGGTAGGAAATGACTATAAATTTATGCATCTGAGTTCGGCTATGGGTATGCATCAGCCTATAGTTTATGATGAAAATAAGAGTGTACCTATCCTGCTGGTACGAAGCGGTGAATATCGGGCCGCGATACAGGTTGATCGCCTGATTGGTTCACGTGAAATCGTTGTTAAACCAATTGGGCCACAGTTCAGTAATTTACGCGGAGTATCAGGTGCAACTATCATGGGTGATGGTCGTGTGGTACTGATTATTGATCCGGCGATCCTGGTACGTCTCGCCGCAACAGAAGATATGCAGCCGCCGGAAGAAACTGTAATAGAAGAAGTAGTCGAAGAAGAAACTCCACCTACTGTGATGATTGTGGACGATTCGATTACGGTACGTAAAGTTACTACCCGTTTCCTTGAGCGTAATGACATGGGTGTGTTGACGGCAAAAGATGGTGTTGACGCCCTGCAACAATTGCAGCTTGATGAAAATATTCCAGACGTAATGTTACTTGATGTGGAAATGCCTAGAATGGATGGTTTCGAACTGGCAACCAACATCAGGAATGATGAACGCCTGAAAAATATTCCGATTATAATGATCACGTCACGTACTGGTGGCAAGCACCGTGATCGAGCCATGAATATCGGTGTTAATGTTTACCTTGGTAAACCATATAACGAAGCCGAGTTACTTGAAAATATTCATACTCTGTCCGGAAAGTGATGTAATTTTTTTAAAATGGTAACGGGATGATATTGCAGGAACCCCCAATTGCATCAAAATCCTGTTCCTCGAATCCTGAAGACTTAAGCAACGCACGTATTGCAATTGTTTCGGATTCCTTTAAACACCGTCAGGATTTGCAAAAAGTATTGGAACATGCTGGCTTGCGCATTGTTGCCAACGAGCCAACATCAAGAGGTTTCCTTGAGAAACTTGATTACTTCCAGGCAGATGTCATTCTTCTGGATATTGATGAGGCCAGTGATAAGCAACAGGATTTTATAACCGAGTTACTGGATAAAACTTCAACTCCAATTATCTTTAATGACATTACAGTTCTAAGCCTGCAGGAACCAGAAAGCAGGGGTAAGTGGTATAGCAAACTTTTGAGCAAGATTGCCGATATCACCGGAAAACTGGATTGGGATGTTCTGGATCTGGATTTAGGTAGCAGTGTATTTGTAACAAATGCTCTTGAGAGACCAGCCCGGGCTTCCATTGATTTGAATCTGGCTAAAAATATCTGGATTCTGGGTGCTTCACTGGGTGGGCCGGATGCGATAAAAAAATTTTTATCGTTAATACCAGCCGATTTACCGGTTGCATTTATTCTGGCTCAGCACCTGGGTGAGAATTTTGTATCACGCCTGGCAAAACAGCTTGACAGGGTAACAGCTTTTAAAGTGTTTACCTCTCATACGGGACATGTACTGCGGCACGGCGAGGTACTGGTAACACCGGTGGATTATCGGCTAAAGATAAACCCGATCGGGGCAGTGGAATTATTTCCTCTCACAATTGACAGTGCTTACAGCCCGTCTATTGATCTGGTTATGCAGGATTTTGCAGAGCGTTATAAAGAACCGGTCAATGCCATTGTTTTCAGCGGTATGTGTGATGATGGAGCCACTGGCGCAGCAGCAATTACAGAACATGGCGGCGAGGTATGGGTACAATCACCTGAGAGTTGCGTGGTGAGTTCCATGCCAGAGAATGTAAACAAGAAAACAAAAGTCAGTTTTTCGGCTTCTCCGGAAATGCTGGCAAAGCAATTGATAGAACGTTATCAATCAGAACTATGAAAGAGGCAGGCAAATGGTAGATGTTACAGATATCAGTGTTCATCGAGCTAACCAGGAGCGATTATCAGTGCATGGTAAGCAATACCAGGCCGTGCATTGTCTTAAGATCCCGTTGTACCAAAAAGATGCCCTGTTGCCAAATGCGGCTGTGGCGGAAGTAATCGCTTACAATGACCCGGATGCGGTTGCAGACGGACCAAGCTGGTTAATAGGTAATCTTCAATGGCGTGATCGAAAAGTCCCATTAGTCTCTTTAGAAGCGTTAACGGGTGATGAGGTGATAGAAAAAACCGGCCCGCGTATTGCGATACTTAATACGCTTAATTCCAACCCCAAGGTGCCTTATATTGCGATCCTGTTGCAGGGTATACCCAGTTTGACACTGGTACAACCACAGAATATCAATTGGGATGAAGATAAACAGTCAGCTGAAAATGTCTCTATTGCGGGCTATGTCAAAATGGAAAGCGGTGATGCATTCATTCCAAATATTGATAACCTGGAACAGCGCATTGAAAATCTACACGTATAATTATTTATAAAGCCAGATCACCCCATAATGTCTGGATAGCACTTATTGCAGTGATTGCAGCTGTTTCCGTGCGTAAAATCCTTGGCCCCATGCGCATAGCAGAAAAATTATGCTTAACAGCCAGTTCCACTTCCTGTTCGCTTAAACCACCCTCCGGACCAATCATGATCAGTACCCCGTTACCAGGTATTTTAAGTTCCTTGAGGCTCTGTTTAGCATACGGACTGAGTGTCAGCTTTATATCGGTTTCGGGCAAACCAGAAAAACTTTTTCGTATATCAACGGGCTTATGTAGTTGTGGAACAGTGTTACGGCCACTTTGTTCACAGGCACTGATAATAATACCCTGCCAATGATCCAGTCGTTTAGCTTCACGTTTTGCATCAAGGTTAACCACACAACGCTCTGTATATAATGGTGTAATCTCTGTCACCCCAAGCTCAACAGATTTCTGGATGGCAAAATCCATACGTTCACCTTTGGAGATACCGAGAGCAAGATGAATGGACAATGGGGATTCGCTTTCCTTCTCAAAGAAATCGTTTACCTCGGCTACAGCCTGTTTCTTTGTGACTTTTGTTAGAGTTGCCGAGTATTCACCACCCGAACCGTTAAACAGGATGATTTCTGAATCTTCACGCAGACGTAATACCTTAACTGTATGCTGAAAAGCGCGATCATCAAGTTCAATCGTAGAACCAGCTTTAAGATGGTTGCTGATGTATATTCGGGGAATACGCATCAGCGCAAGATAACGGAAAAAGGGTCGTTAACACAAGCTTTAACAGGTTCGTGAAGCTATCAATGTAATATCAATAGGAAACGCCCGGCTCGTAAGCTTTTCGAACGTGTTTTTGATAACTTTCTTGGGAAATTTTGAATTTTTTATTCAACCTGCACAGGGTTTCCTTAAGGTAGGTTTCTATTTCCTTTTTGCTTCCTTCCCGATACCCGGTAATCTGGTTCATCTCATTGGAAATGATGTAGTAATACCAGTTGTAATTATCCATGTTTTTGGGAGCAGGGACTTTTTTTAATTCCATCAGGCGATATGCGGGCATGGCCACGTTCCTCTTTGCATAATTAACATGGCCTTACTTTAGAAAATTGTTATGACAGTTTAGTGAAACTGTCGTGTCAAACAGGTTAAGAAAGGGCAGGCCAGCAAGAAGAAACTGGCCTGCTTGTAAAGGGAGTAGTTAAAGCCCCAGGTTGTCCCAGATAGCTAAAGTAGGTTCAGCCTGGTTCATGGTGTAGAAATGTAAACCGGGTGCGCCGGCATCCAGTAATTGCTGACACATTTCACTTACGACATCTTCACCAAAGGCCTTAATGGCATCAATATCATCACCAAAGCCTTCCAGGCGTTTCCTGATCCAGCGTGGAATTTCTGCGCCACACATATCAGAGAATCGTGCCAGTTGCTTGTAGTTAGTGATAGGCATAATGCCAGGGATGATTGGCACATCAATGCCCAGTGTTTCACAGTCATCAACAAACCTGAAATAGGCATCAGGATTAAAGAAATACTGTGTAATAGCTTCGTTGGCACCGGCATCAATTTTGCGTTTGAAGTTATTGAGATCATCTTCTGCCGATTTGGCCTGGGGATGAACTTCCGGATAGGCAGCAACTTCAATTGTAAAATGATCCCCCGTCTCCTGGCGAATAAACTCAACAAGTTCATTAGCATAATGCAGTTCACCGCTGGCACCCATGCCGGATGGCAGGTCACCACGCAGGGCCACGATCCGGTTTATTCCATCATCGATGAAGCCCTTGAGTATCCCCCGGATGTCATTACGCGTTGAACCGATACAGGACAGGTGTGGAGCAGCATCATAACCGGCAGCTTGTATCTCATTGACGACCGAAAAAGTGCCTTCCTGGGTACTTCCCCCAGCACCATAGGTGACCGAGTAGAAAGCAGGCTTCATTACTTCAGCAAGACGAGAACGTGTGGCAACAAGTTTTTTTCCACCCTCGACTGTCTTGGGTGGAAAAAACTCAACGCTAAAAACCGGTCTGTATTTTTGCTGTGTTTCCATAAGTACAGCTCCTAAAAAACAAGCCGGTTACTAGTAACGATAGTGTTCAGGTTTATAAGGACCTTCTACCGGTACGCCGATATAGTCAGCTTGTGCCTGGCTTAATTCAGTGAGGTGAACGCCAATTTTCTTCAGGTGCAGACGTGCGACTTTTTCATCAAGGATCTTCGGCAAGATATATACCTTGTTTTCGTACTTTTCTGCATTAGTAAAGAATTCAATCTGTGCCATAACCTGGTTGGTGAAAGAAGCAGACATTACGAAGCTTGGGTGACCGGTTGCGCAACCCAGGTTAACCAGGCGACCTTTCGCCAGTACGATAATGCGTTTGCCATCAGGAAAGATAACATGATCAACCTGTGGTTTTATTTCTTCCCATTCATATTTTTCCAGTGAAGCAATATTTATCTCAGAATCAAAATGACCGATATTGCAGACAATGGCTTCATTTTTCATGGCAAGCATATGGTCATGATCAATAACATTTACATTACCTGTTGTTGTAACAAAGATGTCACCTTGTTTGCATGCTTCATCCATATCAACAACACGATACCCTTCCATAGCCGCTTGCAGTGCACAAATAGGATCGATTTCAGTGACCCATACTGTTGCACCCATACCACGGTAAGCCTGTGCACAACCTTTACCCACATCTCCGTAACCCAGTACTACACAGATTTTACCGGCGATCATCACGTCAGTGGCGCGTTTGATACTATCGATTAATGATTCACGGCAACCATACAGGTTATCGAATTTCGATTTTGTTGCGGAGTCATTCACATTCATGGCAGGGAATAACAGCTCACCTGCTTCCATCATATGATATAAACGATGAACGCCAGTCGTAGTTTCTTCAGTTACACCTTTTATACTCTCTGCAATCTTGCTCCACTTATCCTTTTCTTTTGTATTGCGTAACACATTAAGGATCGCAACCCACTCTTCGTTATCACCTTTCTGTGCATCAGGTACACTACCAGCTTTTTCAAACTCGGCACCTTTATGTACCAGTAACGTGGCGTCACCACCGTCATCCAGGATCATGTTAGGTAACTTGCCATCAGGCCAGGTCAAAGCCTGTTCTGTGCACCACCAGTATTCTTCAATGGTTTCGCCTTTCCAGGCATAAACAGGGATACCTCGTGCAGCAATCGCAGCAGCAGCATGGTCCTGGGTTGAGAAAATATTGCAGGATACCCAGCGAACTTCCGCTCCAAGTTCAACCAGAGTTTCGATTAACACGGCAGTTTGAATGGTCATGTGCAGACTACCCATGATACGGGCGCCTTTAAGTGGTTTGCGGTCACCGTATTCTTCACGTAATGCCATCAGGCCGGGCATTTCCGTTTCAGCAATAGCAATTTCCTTGCGGCCCCAGTCAGCCAGGGAAATATCTGCCACTTTATAATCAGTAAAGCCTTCAGGTGCGGACATAGTACGTCTCCTTTGTATATTAATGTTCAAATACTAGGGAGCGCCGTTTTTCAAGAATTGACCTGTGACTTTCGAGCCTGACGAGTGTCCACTCGCTGCAGCGCCCCTCGAAAGTCGGTAGGTTCGGGTATTTTAATCTACAACCACCCGCGTTTAAACAGCGCGAGGGTTGTTTAAGTCAAAATATGTTACGTGTTACAGGCCAGCTGCATCACGCAGGGCATCTGCCTTGTCAGTTTTTTCCCAGCTTACTCCCAGATCTTCACGACCCAGGTGACCGTAAGCGGCAGTTTGTCGGTAAATCGGATGCAACAGATCCAGCATTTTCACCAGTCCACCGGCACGTAAATCAAACTGGTCACGGACAAGTTGAACGATGCGATGATCAGACACTTCACCGGTACCAAAGGTATCAACTGAAATTGAAGTTGGTTCAGAAACACCAATTGCGTAGGACACCTGGATTTCACAGCGCTCAGCCAGCCCGGCAGCAACAATGTTTTTCGCCACGTAACGGCCGGCATAAGCAGCAGAGCGATCAACTTTTGATGGATCCTTACCTGAAAACGCACCGCCACCATGACGAGCCATACCGCCGTAGGTATCAACAATAATTTTTCGGCCAGTCAGGCCACAATCTCCTACCGGGCCACCGATAACAAACCGCCCGGTTGGATTAATGAAGTACTTGGTATCCTTATCCAGCCATTCAGCAGGTAAGACATGTTTAATGATTTCATCCATAACCGCATCTTTTAACGTGGTCTGGTTAATATCAGGATCATGTTGTGTAGAAAGGACTACCGCATCGATACCGACGGGTTTTCCATCCTTGTAGCGGAAGGTTATCTGGCTTTTCGCATCAGGACGTAACCATGGCAGGCCACCGCTTTTACGAACTTCAGCCTGGCGTTGTACCAGGCGATGCGCATAGGTAATTGGTGCTGGCATGAGAACATCTGTTTCATTAGAGGCATAACCAAACATTAATCCCTGGTCACCTGCACCCTGTTCCTTTTCTTCGCTTTCATCGACACCCATTGCAATATCTGGCGATTGTTTACCAAGACCATTAAGGACCGCACAGGTTTCCCAGTCAAAACCCATTTCTGAGCTGTTATAACCGATTTCTTTAATGGTGTTACGCACAACATGTTCATAATCAATTTGAGCAGTTGTGGTAATTTCACCGGCAACCAAAGCCATACCGGTTTTGACAAGAGTTTCACAGGCAACACGTGCTTTTGGATCCTGTTCAAGTAGTGCATCAAGAATGGCATCAGAAACCTGGTCAGCAACTTTATCTGGATGACCTTCGGAAACTGATTCAGATGTAAACAAGTATTCGCTCATAATTTTTTAATCCTCAATAAAAAAACCCGCTTTAGCTATCAGGCTAAAACGGGTTTTTGAAATTAGATCTAATCCACTCGCTTTAGCCGTATTTTTAAAGCGCCCGCAATCTGAATTCAAATCGGCGCTGAGAAAATTATTATAGAGATATTATTTATTAAGTAAAGGGACTATTTGAGTTAATAACCCCATACACCAGCCAGAAGCGTACGGTATCCTTTATAAGTGTTGTTATTTGCCGGTTCAAATTTCTCTATAGCCAGTTTTTTCAAACATATAAGCCCCTGTTCTGATTTATGTGCTTCGATCAGCGCTGAGCGAATTTTGTTTTGCAGGGATGCGGGTATTTTGGGTGAAGCTGAAATGGCCATGTGAGGAATGGACTCGGTAACCTTGATAACATTGACGCCCGGGTGATTATTCAGCAATGGCGAGGGAACCAGTGCAGCCGTATATTTGCCTTTCTCTACATCAGCAATGGCCTGGATCGCAGAAGGAACACTGAACAATTCGGGCTGTCTTGCCGGGTGAGGAAACATTTGAGCAATTCTTACTGAGCCCATGCTTGGTGGTGGCAGTGTCGCAACGGGCTTTCCAATCAGCTCATCAGTGTCCAGTATCAGGTTATTTTCACTGGTGATTAATGTAAAACTCACGGACTCTGGCATTTTAGCCAGCACCCGGTAGCCCATTTTTGAAACACGATAATCTGTAAAGTGGGCGGCATCCAAAATAAGGTGATAGTCCTCGTTTCTTTTCATCAATTCCCAGTAGGAGAGGAAACTTTTTGCTGTTACCAGTTTAAAGTCTTCACCTGTTTGTTCTGCGAGATAATCAATGATCGGCTGGTAAACCTTGCGGGTTTGTTCAGGGGAAAATATAGGCTGGACAACAAAATTAATGGTTCTGGCTGAAACTGACCCGGAAAGTACGAGAAAAAGCAGGCAACTTAATAGCAGGGTACGAAAGAAAAGCTGCACGCTCTTGAAAGAGATAGTGTGTAACATCTTGATCCTCCTTGGACGTTATGAACATTAATCCTTAATGTAAAAGGGCATAAGAATAGCCCTAAAAAATATGGTATTTCTTAAGATTTCCGTGGGGGTTAAAATCTATTTCGGCTGAATTTTGACCAACTTGAATAATAAAAATGAAAAGTGAGAATTTGTCACAAAAATATTTTTAATTTATTCAGGTACTTAACAAAAGAGACTTAATAATATGGTTAGTTTAGAAACACCTGTATGCGATTTTGGTGAGCCTGCTATCGATTTTGATTTGCCGGGTATAGATGGAAAAAACTGGACTCTGAATGACTGCGTGGGTGAAAAAGGGCTGCTGGTCATGTTTATCTGTAACCACTGCCCTTATGTTAAAGCCATCCGTGAGCGCCTGGTGCGTGACACAAAAGAATTATTAAAATACGGTATCAACAGTGTGGCTATTATGGCCAATGACCCTGCACAATATGAGGAAGATTCCTTCGAGAATATGAGGAAGGTGGCAGCAGAATATGATTTTCCCTTTCCTTATTTAATAGATGAATCCCAGGCTGTGGCCAAGGCCTACGGCGCGGTGTGTACCCCTGATTTTTTTGGCTACAACGCTGATCTGGAACTGCAGTATCGAGGCCGTCTGGACGCCAGTCGCAAGGAGACGGCCCCTGAGGATTCACGTCGAGACCTGTTTGAAGCGATGGTAGAGGTTGCCAAGACCGGCAAAGGTCCCGCTGAGCAAATCCCCAGCATGGGTTGTTCCATTAAATGGAAGGATGAAACCTGACAAGGCTGACAGCGAGGGGGGTGCCTATTGGCGGGGCAACCTCGCTAATACTCTGAAAAGTAAAATAAATTTAGTTTATTTGCCAGCTAACACGCTTTATTACCCGTTGATTTGCCCCTTGTCTGCCCTTGCTCGTTGGCAGTAAAAAATGGGACAATTGCCGGCTCGTCATACGGGGAGGAAATTCCGGAGCTGTAGCTGGCCACAAAACCAGGCAATCCAACAGCGGGATCCCGTAGCAAACAGACAGAATTCACCTTGTGGTGTGCACTGAGTAGCGCATACCCAGGGAGGTATTTTTCCTGCATACCAGGAAAAAGCCACAACAGTTTTTTATTTTTTGAATTAAAGGAGTGACCTATGTCAGCTCGTAGAAACCTTGCCAATGCTATTCGTGCGCTGAGTATGGATGCGGTACAAAAAGCAAACTCTGGCCATCCTGGTGCGCCTATGGGTATGGCCGATATCGCAGAAGTCCTGTGGAACGACCACATGAGCCACAACCCGGCTAATCCTAAGTGGGCCAACCGTGATCGTTTTGTTCTGTCCAACGGCCATGGCTCTATGCTGATTTATTCATTATTGCACCTGACTGGTTACAATCTGTCTTTGGACGATCTGAAGCAATTCCGTCAACTGCATTCAAAAACACCGGGTCATCCTGAGTATGGTTATGCACCGGGCGTTGAAACCACGACGGGTCCCCTGGGCCAGGGAATTACCAACGGCGTTGGCATGGCGATTGCTGAAAAAGCGTTAGCAGGTCAATTCAACCAGAAGGGCCACAACATCGTTGATCACCACACTTATGTATTCCTGGGTGATGGCTGTCTGATGGAAGGTATTTCTCATGAAGCCTGTTCACTGGCTGGCACTTTAGGCCTTGGAAAACTGATCGCTTTCTGGGATGACAACGGTATTTCTATCGATGGTCACGTTGAAGGCTGGTTTACAGATAATACCCCGGCACGTTTTGAAGCTTACGGCTGGCATGTTATTGCTGATGTCGATGGTCACGATCCTGAAGCTATTCAAAAGGCTATCGAAACAGCGAAAGCGATGACAGATAAGCCTACAATGATTTGCTGTAAAACCACGATCGGTTTTGGTTCTCCAAATAAGGCGGGTTCTCACGCCTGTCACGGTGCGCCATTAGGTGAAGAAGAAATCAACCTGACCAAGGCAGCACTGGGTTGGGATCACGGTCCTTTCGAAGTACCTGCTGATGTTTATCACGGTTGGGACGCGAAAGAAAAAGGCGCAGCTGCCGAGAAAGCCTGGAATGAAAAATTCGAAGCTTATAAGAAAGATTATCCTGAACTGGCAGCTGAATTTGAACGTCGCATGAATGGTGATCTACCAGCTGACTGGGCAGAAAAATCTGCAGCATACGTCGCGCAGGTTAATGATGAAGCCAAGAGCCCTGCGACCCGCCAGGCGTCATTGGCCTCTATCGAAGCATACTCACCGGTTCTGCCTGAACTGTTTGGTGGTTCTGCAGACCTTGGTTGTTCAAACCTGACGGAATGGTCCGGTTATAAACCAATGGATGCCAATGAAGTTTCTAACTACGTTCGCTACGGTGTGCGTGAGTTTGGAATGTCTGCCATTATGAATGGTATTGCACTGCACGGCGGTTTAATTCCTTTCGGTGCGACTTTCCTGATGTTCTCTGAATACGCACGTAATGCACTGCGTATGGCAGCATTAATGAAGATTCAAAGCATCTTTGTTTATACGCATGACTCAATTGGTCTGGGTGAAGATGGTCCAACTCACCAGCCGATCGAACAGATTCCTACCATGCGTCTGATTCCTAACATGGCAGTATGGCGTCCCTGTGACGCCGTCGAATCTGCTGTTTCATGGGCGATGGCTGCTGAACGTAAAGACGGTCCTACCTGCCTGATCTTCTCTCGTCAGGGTCTGCCACATCAAACACGCACTGATGCACAGATTGCGGATATTCGTAAAGGTGGTTACATCCTGAAAGATTGTGACGGTACACCTGATGCGGTGATCATCGCGACCGGTTCAGAAGTTGCGCTGGCAGTAGAAGCAGCTGAAGCCATGAGTGGTAAAAACATACGTGTCGTTTCCATGCCTTCTGTTGATGCCTTCGAAGCACAGGATGATGCTTACCAGACTGCTGTTCTGGGTGAAGCAATTCCAACTGTTGTTGTTGAGGCTGCAGCGACTGGTGGCTGGTATAAGTACGCCGATGTCGTTGTAGGTATTGATCGCTTCGGTGAATCCGCACCTGCCGGTGAACTGTTTAAAGAATTTGGCTTTACAACTGAAAATGTTGTTAAAGCTGTTGAATCAGTTTTGTAATTTAAGTTTTAACTTTATAAGAGTGTAATGGAGAATAAACATGGCTATTAAAGTCGGTATTAATGGTTTCGGCCGTATCGGTCGTATGGTATTCCGTGCCGTTTATAACGAATTCAAAGACATTGAAATCGTTGGTATTAACGATCTGTTAGATGCAGATTACCTGGCATACATGCTGAAATACGATTCAGTACACGGTCGTTTTGGTGGTGAAGTTTCTGCTGAAGCTGGTGCCATGATCGTTGATGGCAAAAAAATTCGCCTGACTGCAGAACGTGATCCTGCTGATCTGAAATGGGGTGACGTTGGTGCAGATATCGTTATCGATTGTACTGGTTTCTTCTTAACTGAAGAAGGTTGTCAGAAGCACATCGATGCTGGCGCGAAGAAAGTTGTTATGTCAGCACCTTCAAAAGATGGTACACCAATGTTCGTATACGGTGTTAACCATGACACTTATGCTGGTCAGTCAATTGTTTCTGCTGCTTCCTGTACTACTAACTGCCTGGCTCCAATGGCCAAAGTTATTAATGACAAGTGGGGCATCAAGCGTGGCCTGATGACAACTGTTCACGCTGCAACGGCTACCCAGAAAACTGTAGACGGTCCTTCTCAGAAAGACTGGCGCGGTGGTCGTGGTATCCTGGAAAACATCATTCCATCTTCAACCGGTGCTGCTAAAGCAGTGGGCGTTGTACTGCCAGAACTGAACGGCAAACTGACTGGTATGGCTTTCCGTGTACCAACTTCAGACGTTTCTGTTGTTGACCTGACTGTTGAACTGAACAGTGAAGCTTCATACGAAGATATCTGTGCTGCAATGAAAGATGCTTCAGAAAATGGCGACATTTCTAAGACTCTGGGTTATACAGACGAGAAAGTGGTTTCAACTGACTTCCGTGGTGTTGGCTACTCTTCAATCTTTGATGCAGAAGCGGGTATCGCGCTGGATGGCACTTTCGTTAAGCTGGTTAGCTGGTACGACAACGAATACGGTTACACCTGTAACATGATGCGTTTCGTTGAGCACGTCGCTGCCAACTAAGTTGCATAAAAAGTTGTCAGGGTGAGCTTTGCTCGCCCTGTCTTCTTTAAAATGTTTAGTTAAGCCAAACTTGTAAAAGGTTTAACTAAACATTTTAAATATTGAAATTCTTTTAGGAGTTACAAACATGTCTTTTATCAAGCTGACTGATCTTGATCTGGCTGGCAAGCGTGTACTGATCCGCGCTGACTTAAACGTACCTGTAAAGGATGGCAAAGTAACATCCGATGCACGTATCACGGCTTCAATGCCAACGATTGAGCACTGCATGAAAGCGGGTGCCAAGGTGATGGTCATGTCTCACCGCGGTCGTCCTGAAGAAGGCAAGGCTGATGAAGAAAACTCCATGGCACCTATCGCCGCTGATATGTCAGCCAAGCTGGGTAAAGAAGTACGTTTAATAAAAGATTACCTGGATAATGCCCCGGAAGTTGCTGAAGGCGAGTGTGTTCTTTTAGAAAACGTTCGCTTTAACGCCGGTGAAAAGAAAGATGACGAAGCATTAGCGAAAAAATACGCTGCACTATGTGACGTATTTGTAATGGATGCCTTCGGTACCGCTCACCGTGCCCAGGCTTCAACACATGGCGCAGGCAAATTCGCACCGACTGCCTGTGCGGGTCTGTTGTTAGCAGACGAGCTGGATAATTTGGCAAAAGCACTGGCAAACCCGGCGCGCCCTATGGTGGCTATCGTGGGTGGTTCAAAAGTGTCTACCAAGCTAACAGTTTTAGAAGCATTGTCTGAAAAAGTTGACCAGCTGGTCGTGGGTGGCGGTATTGCAAACACCTTCTTAAAAGCCACGGGACACCCTGTTGGAAAATCTCTATGTGAAGATGACCTGGTGGATACTGCCAAGGCGCTGATTGAAAAAATGAAAGCGCGTGGTGCAAATATTCCAATTGCTACTGACGTTGTGGTTGGCAAGAACTTTGATGAAAATGAACCTGCGGTTCTGAAAAAAGCTGATGAAGTGACTGACGATGAGATGATTTTCGATATTGGTCCAGATTCAGCAAAAGAACTGGCAGATATTATTTCCAAGGCCGGAACTATTGTCTGGAATGGTCCGGTTGGTGTATTTGAATTTGACCAGTTTGGTGAAGGCACCAAGACGGTTTCCATGGCAATTGCCAATGCTGATGGTTTCAGCCTGGCAGGTGGTGGTGACACTATTGCAGCAATTCAGAAATACGATATCTACGACAAGGTATCATATATTTCTACAGCAGGTGGTGCGTTCCTGGAATACCTGGAAGGCAAAACCCTGCCAGCTGTAGCAATGCTTGAAGAAAGAGCCAAGTAACAATATCAATTTCGCGGAAGAAGTACTTCCGCGTAATGCTTTAAAGCGTCATGAGACGAACTAAAATCATAGCTACATTAGGTCCGGCGACGAGCGATGCCAAGATGCTCGATAAAATTATTGAAGCCGGTGTTGATGTGGTTCGCGTCAACTTTTCCCATGGAACCGCGGAAGAACATATTGAACGCGCAGAACAGATGCGTAATCGTGCAAGGGCACATGGACGGCAGGTAGGCGTATTGTGCGACCTGCAGGGTCCAAAAATCCGCATTGAACGATTTAAAGATCAAAAAGTTCACCTGAAGGAAGGTGAAATGTTCACGCTGGATACAGCTCATGATCCAAAAGGTGGGAATCATGAAGTTGTGGGCATGGCTTATAAAGATCTGCCTGAAGATGTTAGCCGAGGCGATACCCTGTTACTGGATGATGGACGCATTGTTCTCTGGGTAGACAACGTAGAAGGTACCGCCGTGA
This sequence comes from Gammaproteobacteria bacterium, assembly GCA_037388705.1. Classification (GTDB taxonomy): domain Bacteria; phylum Pseudomonadota; class Gammaproteobacteria; order UBA6429; family Thiohalophilaceae; genus JARRJY01. Next base: position 19,328 of record JARRJY010000018.1, on the reverse strand, counting down.
ACTGTCGTGTTGTTCAGGGCGGTGAGCTGTCTGACCGTAAAGGACTGAACAAACAGGGTGGTGGGCTCTCTGCACCGGCACTGACATCCAAAGATCGTGAAGACATTAAAACAGCAGCAGCAATGCAGGCGGACTACCTGGCGGTTTCATTCCCGCGTTCAGCTGAGGATGTAAACGAGGCCCGTGAATTGATGCGGGCAGCAGGTGGCCATGCGGCTATTGTGGCAAAGATAGAACGTGCAGATGCATTAGAAAAAGCTGAAGAAATTATCGAGGCTTCTGATGTCATCATGATTGCCCGTGGTGACCTGGGTGTAGAAATTGGTGATGCCGCGTTACCACCAGTACAAAAAGATCTGATTCGTAAAGCACGCCGCATGAATAAGGTTGCGATAACCGCAACACAAATGATGGAATCCATGATTCACAGTCATATTCCAACCCGTGCAGAAGTCTTTGATGTGGCCAATGCCGTACTGGATGGTACCGACGCGGTGATGCTTTCTGCGGAAACCGCCAGTGGCAAGTATCCGGATAAAGTGATTGCGGCAATGGATCGGATTTGTGTAGAAGCTGAAAAATCACGTCAGGTCACCAAGTCCGATCACCGTATCAATACCGAGTTTGAACATATTGATGAAGCGGTGGCGATGGCCACCATGTATACCGCTAACCACTTGGGTGTTAAAGCGATTGCTGCGTTGACTGAATCAGGTTCAACCGCCTTGTGGATGTCACGTATCAGCTCAGGCATCCCCATCTATGCCTTGACGAGCCATGTAGAGACGCGTAGAAAGGTGACCCTGTATCGTGGTGTTTACCCGGTAAGTTTTGAGGTTAACACTAAAGATCATGCGGAAATTAATCGCGAAGCCATCGATGAATTACTGCGTCGCGGAGCAGTACGGGATGGTGATCTGGTTATTATTACCAAGGGCGACCTGATGGGCGTCCTTGGCGGCACCAATGCCATGAAAATTGTTCGGGTTGGCGAAATGGAAGCCAATTCGGGATAAGGTTTTACACCATTTAATTTTATTAAAGTATTTTAGAAAACTAACTTGGGAAGGAGGTCTAACATGGCCCTAATTTCACTTCGTCAATTACTGGATCATGCTGCTGAAAATGATTACGGCATGCCAGCATTTAATGTAAACAACATGGAACAGGTGCATGCAATCATGCAGGCCGCGGACGAATGTAACAGTCCGGTAATCATGCAGGGTTCTGCCGGTGCACGATCTTATGCAGGCGAACCATTCCTGCGTCACCTGATTACAGCTGCCCTGGAACAATACCCACACATTCCCGTGGTAATGCATCAGGACCATGGTTCTGAGCCAGCTGTATGTCTGCGCTCTATCCAGTCTGGCTTTTCATCAGTGATGATGGATGGTTCACTGATGGCTGATATGAAAACCCCTTCTAGCTATGAATACAACGTAGACGTCACAAGTGAAGTTGTAAAAATGGCTCACGCTGGTGGTGTATCCGTTGAAGGTGAACTGGGTTGCCTGGGTTCACTGGAAACCGGTGAAATGGGTGAAGAAGATGGTCATGGCGCCGAAGGCAAACTGGATATGGATCAACTGTTAACTGATCCCCAGGAAGCTAAAGACTTCGTTGAAAAAACTGGTGTTGATGCTCTGGCAATTGCCATCGGTACATCTCACGGTGCTTACAAGTTCACCAAGCCACCTACCGGTGCAGTTCTGCGTATTGACCGTATCAAGGAAATCCACGCGGTTATTCCTGACACGCACCTGGTAATGCACGGTTCATCTTCAGTGCCTCAGGACTGGTTGGAAATCATCAACAAGTTTGGTGGTGATATGGGTGAAACTTACGGTGTACCTGTTGAAGAAATTGCCGAAGGTATCAAGTCTGGTGTACGTAAGGTAAACATCGATACTGACCTGCGCATGGCTTCTACCGGTGCGATTCGCCGCCACATGGCTGAAAATCCAAGCAACTTTGACCCACGTAAATTCCTCAAGGAATCTACCACGGCAATGAAAGAAATCTGTAAAGCACGTTTCGAAGCCTTCGGTTGCGCAGGTAACGCCGACAAAATCACACCAATCTCTCTTGAGAAAATGGTCGATTTCTACAAGTAAGCCTCTTAAGCTTATTCGGGAATCTGAAAGGCAGGTCGAAAGACCTGCCTTTTTTATTGGGATTTGTCTAACTATATGATGAAAAAGGGATATTTGGATTTCTAAAGTCACCCCGGGATTTGTCGTTATCTAATATATGTGACTGAATTGACATTCCGAGGGTCAGTAGGATGCGACCGCAATCCCGTTACCAGAAACAAAGCAAGGCAAAACCTGTTGTTCTTACGGCTTATAAGCACAGGGTACTCTTCATTGGTTTAATCTTTTTCAGCATGCTACTTTTCGCAGCCGGAAACAGCCATGCAATTAACAGATCGAATATTCATCTGGCTGGTTATCAATCCAAGGAAATAGCAGGGCAGGGTTTAGCCTCTAATCCAAACCTGCATGACGAAGTTTATCAACATGCCATGAAAGTCTATGAACGAGGAGAGTATCACCTGGCAAAGCGTCTGTTGTTGCCTTTGGCCAATAAGGATCATACCGAGTCACAGTTCTATATGGGTATGATTTATGATATTGGCCTGGGTGTAGAGCGTAATGCGAATATTGCCGTATCCTGGTACAGGAAGGCTGCTGAGAAAGGTTATCATCATGCACAGCACAACCTTGCTGTTGCCTATGCTAATGGGGACGGGGTACTAGCTAATATTGAAAAAGCGCTGAGATGGTGGGAACGCGCTGCCAGGCAGGGTAATACGGACTCTCAATATAACCTTGGTATTATCTACGCAACAGGTAATGAACTGGTAAAAAAAGATTTGTTAAAAGCTGAAAAGTGGTGGCGTTTGGCAGCCATTAGCGGTGATGCCATGGCCCAATATAATCTAGGGACACTGTATGCTAATGGCGAGAAAAAAGTAACCAGTTACTGTGAAGCGATTCGCTGGTGGCAGCAGTCCGCCAAAGCAGGTATAAACCAGGCGTTAATTGCGATCGAAGTATTGAAGCAGAGACCGGATTATCATCCGTGTTAATCGAGTAGAAGATTCTTTGTACAAAACCGCTGTCTTAGCAGCGGTTTTTTTATGAATGACTAGTTTCTGCCAAAACTGAGCATTCATAATTATATCTTCAAGCTAGTTCTTTTGATTGTTTTAGTACTTTATTCGGAAGCAATACTGCTATATAAATTAGATATAATCCTAAAACCAAGTCTATTGATCCACAAAATTCAAGCCACCAATCAGGTGTCCCTGTGTTTATGAAAAAGACATCATGATATAAATCATAAACCACATGTAAGATACAACCAATTCCTACTAATACGAATGATAGTTTACGATGTGACTTATATGCTATATAGGCAATAAAGAAGAAAATGATTCCTACTATTAACTCTTTCCATAGAGCAACAAGGTCATTTCCATATATAGAAAACGCCACATAATATAAAGGAAATGATGCTAGAAATAATGGGTATGCCCATTTTGTCTTTTCTAGTCTTGTTTTTTTAAATCTGACAATTACGTAGGCAACAATAATTAAACCAATAATAAGGGCATAGATATTCATACTCAAATTCCATTTTGTAAAGTTTTTTATATTTTCGAATGTCCGCTTTACTGTAGAACCGTCTTTGACATTTCATTCAGCATTTCTTGAACCCTTTAGAACCGCTTCGCGTTTCATTAAGGACTTCCTGAACATGCTTCGCATGCTCTGGTCGCGCGCCTTGCCTGTTCTGGTATAGCTCGAAATCGGTCATTTAATAATCGCTTGATAATTTAGTTTTTTATCGCCATTGCTACGGTATATTGCTGGCCTTGTTTTAGTTTCTTGTAGTTTCCGAAAACTTCTTTGAAGTTGCGCGCCATGTATTTACGTAAACCAGTTATGGTTACTACATATAATCGTCCTCCAGTGTTCAATTGATCATAAGCATCATGTAGGAACAGGGTTAACATTTCATTGCCAACCTTGGCGGGAATGTTGGAGGCGATGACATCGAATTTCTTATCACGGATCTGGGCAAAGCCATTGCTTAGTAAAGCTACAGCATTCGCAATATTGTTTTGTTGAATATTCTTGTTGCTGTATTCAACGGCGATAAAGTCTCTGTCGACCAGGGTGGTTTTACCATTTGGCGCAAGCTTTGCCATGGTGATACCGATCGGACCATAACCACAACCCAGGTCAAGACAATCATCACTGTCATTGACTTCAATTCTATCCAGTAACATTACAGTGCCTTCATCAATCTCTCGGGGAGAAAAGGTACCCCAGGTGGTGTTAAAAACAAGATCAAAACCACGCAAGTTTGCCTGAAAGATAATATCTTTTCGCAGCTGGTTGATATCGAGTTCTTTATTCATGGTGTTTAATCATATCATCGAGTTGGACATTGTGATAAAGCAGGTGAGTTCCCAGGGCATTATGCTTTAAGCGTGATATGCCGGCATTTTTCACATTAATGCGGTATAAGCCAACAGGGGCGCAATGCAGGGCATGCGCGATAATTGCACGATTAACACCAGCGTGAGCAACGATCAGAATATGTTTTCCTTGGTGTTTATCTATTGCTTTTTTAAAGGCGCTGGTAACACGGTTTATAAAAGCATTGAGCGGTTCAGCACCTTCCGGGCGCATGTTGACCGGGTCATTATAAAAATCTTCATACTCTTTCAGATTTTTCGCCCTGATTTCATCGGGAGTCTTGCCTTCCCAGCTACCAAAGCCGACTTCCTTGAAATTTTCTTCTACCGTAAAAGGGATATTGTGAGTATCCATAATTGCATCAGCAAAATCATAGCAGCGTTTAAGAGGGGAGGTGATTACGTGATCCCATGGTGCCTGGTTGCCAATGGCATTCCACATTTGTTGCCAGCCGGCTTCACTTAAAGGATCGTCAATACTGTTTCCCCGGTACGCACGTCCTCCTACAGGTTCACCATGACGCATTAAATCTATGATGGTATCAGTCACTTATTCTTGCCTGGAAGTATAATCTAACGAAAAGTCAGCGTGTACGAAATGGTATAACCGTGGCCTCATCGAACTCGTTATTTTTAATCTTATCAGCTAATTCTTCACTAAGTAACATGTCCATGGCTTCCAGGGTACGCGCCTTGATCATTGTAGCGTTAGCATGGAAATAACGAATTTTACATTTGATAGGTTCATGTATCGCTTCACGGCCTTTTACTTCGAATTCAGTCCAGGCGATGATTGGGTAATCGTGGAGGGCGCGATCTACAACAATCCAGGCATCCTTTTGTAAAATTAAGTCAAGATGTTTCAGGCCTGGAATTCTGAAACGAACCTGCTTACCCAGCCTTTTAAGTGCAACCAGCACATGATTGTAATAGTTAGCATCGACTTTAGAATCATGTACTTGGAGCGTTGGTACTTCGTTATGTCGGTTATAAAAAAGGATAATTAATTTCCTTATTTAAGAAAATATTTAATCTATTTATACACCTAATTTCTGGAAATTGGTAGCGAAGGGAATCTAACCTTTCGCAAATACAGTTTTTAATGTGCAGCTTTACCGTGCGCATCAATAAGCGTTTTAGTCATGATACGGTCGGTATAGGCCATAGCGATAGCCGAGATAATGAAGGTAATATGTATGGCTACCTGCCAGAAAACCTCTACCTGGCTGGCGGCGATTAGTTGCTCGGCCATTTGTGGCGTGGTATCAGCTGGAATATCTACAGTGCCAATATTGATGAATGTTTTTAACAGGTGTATGGATGAGATACCAATCAGTGCCATGGAGAGCTTAATCTTCATGGTGGCAGCATTTACATGCGATAACCATTCAGGTTGATCGGGGTGCTCTTTTATGTTCAGCCTGGAAACAAAGGTCTCATAGCCACCAATGATAACCATGATGAGCAGGTTTGCAATCATGACCACGTCAATCAGGCCGAGTACCATCAGCATGATGCCGGTTTCACCCAGTTCATTTGCCCCGGTAATCAGGTGTGAGAGTTCAACCATAAAATGGTAGACATAGACACATTGTGCTGCGATCAGACCCAGGTATAGCGGAGCCTGTAGCCAGCGACTCCAGAATATCAGCTGGCCCATGATTGCCAGTGATGTCATGCGGGATTTTTCTGTAACTTGTTTCACTGTCATTTACCTTTTACAAATTGTAATAGTTATTAAGGTCTGGCAAGTGCCTGTTGTGTTGATTTGGCCAGCTGCAAGGCTTCTTCAATGGTATTGGCAACAACATTATAATGTCCCATTTTACGCCCGGGACGTGCTTCGCGTTTACCATATAAATGTAACTTGATATTGGGATGATCCAGTAACTTGTTCCAGTCAGGATTTTTACCGTTATGCCATATGTCGCCGAGCATATTGATCATTACAACAGGTGAAAGCTGCCTGGTATCACCCAGTGGTAAACCACACACTGCACGTACCTGTTGTTCAAACTGATCGGTAATACAGGCGTCCAGGGTATAGTGACCACTGTTATGAGGACGGGGTGCGATCTCGTTAACCAGTACTTCACCGTTACTGACAAAAAATTCAACGGCCATGACGCCGACATAATCTAAAGCAGTAGCAATATTTTTCGCCATGGCAATGACTTTTTCTGCCAGTGCAGCTTCGACACGTGCAGGTACGATACTGACATCGAGAATACCACCTTCGTGTATATTCTCGGCAACCGGATAGGTAACAACTTCTCCACTAAGACCCCGCGCCAGTACCACCGATACTTCAATATCCAGTGGCATGCGTTGTTCCAGGACACAGGCTTCACCCATTAAGGTATTCCAGGCAACATCAACATCTTCAGGTGAGTTAATACCAAACTGGCCTTTGCCATCATAGCCAAATCGTGACACTTTAAGAATGGCAGGGGTACCGACTTGCACAATATTATTCTGCAAGTCTTCAATGGAATTGATTACCGCAAAGGGTGCAGTTGGAAAGTCGTTGTCTCTTAAGAAAGTTTTTTCATGTATACGATCCTGGGTAATTGTTACTGCCTGGGCGCCAGGTCGTACCGGGCAACTGGCTGCCAGTTTCTCCAGCGTTGAGGCAGGAACATTTTCAAATTCAGTAGTGATCGCATCACAGGTTTTAGCAATGTAGTCGAGAGCAGTCTGATCATCATAGTTTGCACAAACATGATCGGTAGCCAGTTTTCCGGCAGGACTGTTTTCATCCGGATCAAGTACGATAACCTCATAACCCATGGTACGGGCAGCCACAGTGAACATCCGCCCCAGCTGGCCGCCACCTAACATGCCGATTGTGCTACCAGGGAGTATTTTCATACTTTTGGTAATTTCATGGCGCGCACTTTGGTACGCTGTTTTTTACGGAAGGTATTGAGTTTTTTCGCATACTTCTCGTCGTTGTTAGCCAGCATGGAAACCGCGAATAAACCGGCATTGGCTGCGCCCGGTTCCCCGATGGCAAAGGTGGCGACTGGGATGCCTTTCGGCATCTGCACAATGGATAACAAGGAGTCCATCCCTTTCAGTGCCCGGGAGGTGACGGGAACACCCAGCACTGGCACAATAGTTTTGGAAGCGATCATCCCGGGTAAATGGGCCGAACCACCCGCACCGGCAATAATGACCTGGATACCACGTTCAGCGGCATTTTCGGCATATTCAAACATGGCATCAGGAGTACGGTGTGCAGAGACAACCTTCGCTTCATGGGGTACACCGAATTCTTTCAGTACTTCACAGGCCTGGCTCATGACTTTCCAGTCACTGTTACTTCCCATTACCACGCCAACGACAGGCTTCTTTTTCATAACAATTTCCGATTACGTTTAAACCGACATTATAAGTGAACTCTGGGAAAGAAACACGGTTTACCAGCCTTACTTGGTAAGGCTGGCAAACAGTACAGGTAGTTGTTCAGGAAGACGATCCACGTTATCTATGATGGTGTAATTGTTATCACCAAAAATACGTTTCACGTAGGCATCAGCATTGGGATCCAGTGTCAGGCAATAGGTCAGGACCCCTGTGCTGTAGAGTTCTTCTACGGCTTTCTTGGTGTCATGGCGCAGGTGCTGCGGGTCGCGTTCATCGATATCTGCCGGCTCCCCATCGGTTACCAGCAGGATCAATTTACGACGCTCGGGTTGTTTGTGCAGGTGATGGCCAGCATGTCGTAATGCCGCACCCATACGCGTTGATAAACCACCTTTCATACCGGCAAGGCGTGATTTGACATCATCATCCAGGTGCTGGTTAAAATCCTTGAAGCGATAGTACTGCACATCATGACGGCCATCAGAAGCAAATCCGTGCAATGCAAAAGGATCGCCAATGCCGTTAATTGCAGTAGCAACCAGTGTGGCTGCTTCCCGGGTTAATTGCAGGACGGTTTTTTCTGAACCACCCATTGGTTCATTGGTTGATTCCGACAGGTCCATCAGGACAACAATGGAAAGGTCACGTGTATTAAGCACGTTACGCATCGTAATGCGTGGATTGGGTTGTTCACCCATACGAATGGCAATCATGGCATCAACGGCAGCGTTGATGTCCAGTTCGTCACCGTCTTCCAGTCCGCGCATGCGTTGTACACCTTCCGGTGTTAACAAATCGATAATCTGACGAATACGGTGTGCAATCGGTTTATACGCGGTAAGAATTTCTTCGATATCTTCCGGGTTACCCTTAGGTTGACGACGTTCATACACCGTTGCCCAGTCTGGACGATGTAACTGGATCTGGTAATCCCATTCCTGGTAGTGGAATGGATCAGAGACAGGCTCTTTACCCCACATGTCATTAAAGCTTTTTTGCTCATCTGACAGGTCGTCTTCATAGGGGAACATTTCTGTTGGGCATGTCCAGATTTCCTGGGCATCATCACCGGCCAGTTCACAATCCACTTCGTTGGCCATTTCCATGACACTCATAACGCGACGAACCTGGCGCTGGCTGGCGGCAACATATTCTGCTTCTGCTTCCCAGTCGAATTCTTCAAATTCCCAGACAAAGCGATTGTCATCGCGATAAGGAACCCGAATGCGTTCAAGAATACGCAGACTTGGTACATTCTTACGTGCAGAAAACAGGTTAAACAGTTCCATACCCATATGCCATGAGTAGCTGTTGTCATCCTGCTTATCTTCAATTTCTTCGTGGAAACGCTTAACAAAATCACTGACTTCAGCGTCGTTAGATGATACTGATGGATCAAGAAGCATATGTGCGATGTGTTCCAGTTCCAGCATGGCAGGGTGCTCAATGTCACCTTCATGTTCCGCTTTCAATAACGAGATCCAGAGTTTTTTCAAACCAGGAAAATCATTAACAGCTTTATATTCAATACGTGCATCTTCCATGAAGCCAATAAAGAACATCTGTGCCGGACTTAACTGTTCAGCAGAAATTGCCGAGTCTGAATAACACATATGGGCTGCCATGTGAGCAGCAGTAGCACGATAAAGTTCCAGGCCCGGAACCTTGTTATCGTCTGCACCATAGTCGTCAACCGCATCTGGCATATGCAGAATACGGTGTTCGATATAAGGGCGGAAGTCAGTGTAATCCGCACCGGTAGGGCGAAGGAAAAAGTCACGACCCCACAGGGCACGTAAATAGAAGTTCAGTTTACGCTGTACTTTAATGAACAGAACACCACGGCGTTCTTTTTGCAACATCGCCTGGGAGTCCGCTGACTCGAGGTTAAAGTACGTTGTCAGGTTATCAAAATCACGACGGTAAGCTTGTGCGCCAAAGTTTGCCCAGCGGCGTAAACCACTCAGTGTCAGCTTGTCCAGCAACTCGTCCATGTGGTTGAGCATGGGACGTAAACCACGTGCGGCTGTTGAGGCAAACTGATGGATGAAGGTCAGGTAGCCACGCACCAGTTCACCATCACCCAGGTGACGGGCAGCTGATGGCAGGCTGCCAAGCATTAAAGTAATGACTTCACCGGATGTCATGGAAGACAGTTTCATGGCTGCAGTAACACAGTCATCAATGATGTCTTCACCACATTCCTTGGCGACCAGTGGCATTTCCTGAAGATAAGTAATGACCAGGTCAGAACCACGACCCAGGTTACACATCGCTTTGGCACCACTCAGGTAAGCTTCCAGACCGGTCGGTGACATGATACGTGCTGCTTCGTGGAAGGTGCCATCCAGTACGTCACGTACTTCAGGAGCAACATCCTGTAACTGTTCTTCGTAATCTTCGAGTTTAATCGACATTTTTTTACCTAACCAAAATATATAAGGTTATTGTTCAGGAGCCATACGTTGCCTGTTAGCAGGTATGGCATATCTTTACTTTACGGTAAAAAACTAACCAAAGAATGTCTGTACGGCAGCATTCAGGGTATCGCGCATATCCGGATCATCGGTTAATGGCGTTACCATCGTCATACTACAAGCTGCTTCTGCATCAATACCTTTTGCAATCAACTGACCTGCATACACAAGCAGACGTGTTGAAATACCTTCATCCAGGCCGTGACCTTTCAGGTTACGGGCACGGTGTGCAATCTGGACCAGTTTTTCCGCAGTTTCTCTATCAATACCTGATTCTTTAGAAACAATAGCGACTTCTGTTTCTTCAGCGGGGTAGTCAAAGTCCAGGCCGCCAAAACGCTGCTTGGTAGATTGTTTCAGGTCTTTCATCAGGCTTTGATAACCCGGGTTATATGAAATAACCAGCTGGAAATCAGGGTGGGCTTCAATCAGCTCACCTTTTTTATCCAGCGGTAAAGTACGACGGTGATCGGTCAATGGGTGAATAACAACCGTGGTATCCTGGCGGGCTTCTACCACTTCATCCAGGTAACAGATGGCACCGATACGGGCAGCGGTGCTTAAAGGTCCATCCTGCCACTTGGTCCCTTCTTTATCCAGCAGGAAGCGACCCACCAGGTCAGAAGCTGTCATGTCTTCGTTACAGGCAACAGTGATTAACGGACGTTGTAGTTTCCATGCCATGTATTCAACAAAACGTGATTTACCACAACCAGTTGGGCCTTTTAACATCATGGGCATACGCGCATTATAAGCGGCTTCGTATAGCTCAATTTCGTTAGCTACTGGTTCAAAATATGGTTCTTCTTTAATAATGTACTGTTTTGGATCAACTGTAGTATCCATATCACACACCCTTCGTTAATATCTGATTAACAACAATTTAAAATTCTTTATGTATCGCTGTGAGTTTCGTAGTCACCATCCCAGCCAAGCGCTTTTGCTTTTTTCACGGCTTCACCATGAATACGTTGGTGACGTTCAAACAGCTCTTCAGGCAAACGGCTCACTAAACAGCCGTATTTGTCCCACTCGGCATTAACCTTATCCAGTAAAGCGTTAATCCCGGCTAGGTTCCAGCCTTCACAGGTTTCCGTTTCTTCGATTAAGCCAAACACCTGGGCATCACGAATCGTTTTGCCGATGGTGGTCATACCACCGAATAGGTCGTTATCAATACCCACATAACGATCTGATTTTTCTGATTGAGGTGGTTTAGACATAAATTTTTTCTCTTAAAGTCTTAAATCAATGCATAAAAAAGCCCCTGTCTGCTTTAGGCAGGGCAGGGGCTTTATTTTTTGGTTAAACCCTGCCGCTTAAACAGCTTCGCCGCGGAAAATAACCATTGATGCACCAGCACATTGTGCAAAGTTGTCCAGGCCTAACAGACGAACGTGGTTGTTAGGGTGTGCCTTGTGACAAGCTTCACATTCAGCCAGGATTGCGTCTACGTCAGTTTCGCCGAACATAGGCAGCTTCCACATGTACCAGTAAGAACCAGCAGCATTTTGTGGTTCAGTGTGCTCGATAGATGGGTTCCAACCTTTAGATACGATGTACTCGATCTGAGCACGGATCTGGTCAGCATCCATCGCTGGCAGGTAAGAGAAAGTTTCAAACTTACGGCTTGCAGCATCGCCCAAGCTCGAGTTGTAATCTTGCATATCACTCATTGTGATTTACTCCTAAATTAATTTCGAATTCAATTTTAGGTGAGCCCATTTTAATAACAGGACCCACCTGGTGTTGTCATTGAAAGTTTCTTATTTGTGAGAAACGTCCAGTTTGTCAACTGTGTCGAATTCGAACTTGATTTCTTTCCAGGTTTCCATTGCAGCTTTAAGCTCCGGGCTGTTTTTAGCAGCATTGGTAAGGATGTCCTTACCTTCTTTCTCAAGCTCACGGCCCTGGTTACGAGCTTCAACACAAGCTTCAACTGCAACACGGTTAGCAGCAGCACCAGCAGCGTTGCCCCATGGGTGACCTAATGTACCACCACCGAACTGCAGTACAGAGTCATCACCAAAGATGTTAACCAGCGCAGGCATGTGCCATACGTGGATACCACCAGAAGCTACCGGGATAACGCCAGGCATTGAACCCCAGTCCTGGTCGAAGAACAGACCACGTGAACGATCTTCTTTGATGTAAGAATCACGCATGGTGTCGATCCAGCCCAGAGTGGCATCACGATCGCCTTCCAGTTTACCTACAACCGTACCTGAGTGCAGGTGGTCACCACCAGACAGACGTAATACCTTAGTCAGTACTCGGAAGTGGATACCGTGGTGTGGGTTACGGTCAAGTACCGCGTGCATCGCACGGTGGATGTGCAGCAGCATACCGTTGTCCTGACACCAGCGAGCCAGTTGAGTGTTAGCAGACAGACCACCAGTCAGGTAGTCGTGCATGATGATAGGGGCGCCGATTTCTTTCGCATACTCAGCACGCTTCATCATTTCATCAGCAGAAGGCGCAGTAACGTTCAGGTAGTGACCTTTACGTTCACCAGTTTCAGCTTCAGCTTTGTGGATAGCTTCCATTACGAAATCGAAACGGTGCTTCCAGCGCATGAAAGGCTGAGAGTTTACGTTCTCGTCATCCTTGGTGAAGTCCAGACCGCCGCGCAGACCTTCGTAACAGGCACGACCGTAGTTCTTCGCAGACAGACCCAGTTTAGGTTTGATCGTACAACCTAACAGGGGACGACCATATTTGTTCATGATGTCACGTTCAACCTGGATACCTTGTGGTGGACCATTACAAGTCATAACGTATGCAACAGGGAAGCGGATATCTTCTAAACGCAGAGCACGCAGGGCTTTAAAGCCGAATACGTTACCAACCAGTGAAGTCAGTACGTTTACCACAGAACCTTCTTCGAACAGGTCAATTGGGTATGCGATGAATGCGTAGAAGCAAGTGTCATCACCAGGAACGTCTTCGATCGCGTATGCACGACCTTTGTAGTAGTCCAGGTCAGTCAGCAAGTCAGTCCATACAGTAGTCCAGGTACCTGTTGAAGATTCAGCAGCAACAGCTGCGGCAACTTCTTCACGAGGTACACCAGGCTGTGGAGTAACTTTAAAACATGCCAGGATATCAGTATCAGACGGAGTATATTCCGGCATCCAGTACGTTTCGCGGTATTCTTTTACACCCGCATCATATTTCTTAGCCATTATTTGGCCTCCATTGCTTTATTTATATAAAGAATTCGGTTCCAAGGAGGGCAGTCTATTCACCAGGAATGACAGTTTGTTGACAACCTGGAACTCTGTACCGGCTGTCCTCCTCCAAGTGGAGACGCAAGTATAGGCTGGCTTTCCATAATGTAAATTCAATATTTATGATTGAAACCATAAAGAAAAACTTATATATTAGATAGATATTCATAAATACATGTATAAACAATAACTTATGAAATAGCCGTGTATTTTGCTGGACAAGTTATCTATATATATAGAATAAAGATTTGAATTAGCCTCAACCCATGAACGTCACCTTTCGCCAATTGAAGGTTTTCGAGTCGGTGGCCCGAAACCTGAGCTACACCAAGGCTGCGGGGGAATTGCACCTTACCCAGCCAGCAGTTTCCATGCAGATCAAGCAGTTGGAAGAACATGCGGGTCTTCCCTTGTTAGAGCAGGTAGGCAAAAAGATCTTCCTCACCGAGGCAGGACAGGAAATGTACCACTATGCCCGCAGTATTGCCCGCGAACTGGGCGAAGTGAGAGAAATCATGGAACGGCTCAAGGGGCTGGAATCCGGCAGGCTGGAAATCACCGTGGCTACTACGGCCAATGCCTTTGCCACCCGCATGCTGGCCAGGTTCAAGCAACGCCATGAAGGTGTCACCATCAGTCTGGATGTAACCAACCGGGAAAACCTGCTGCGACAACTGGCAGAAAATGAAAAAGATATCGCCATTATGGGGCGTCCCCCGGAAAGCGATGAGCTGGTGGCCGAGTCCTTTGCCGATAATCCGCTGGTGGTGGTTGCCGCACCAGATCATCCGTTGGCAGGACAGAAGAAGAAAATTCCTCTCAATACATTACAAAATGAAACTTTCGTGGTGCGTGAGCGGGGTTCCGGTACCCGAACGGCCATGGAACGATTCTTTGATGAACACAATATGGTCATCACCTCCAGCCTTGAGATGAACGAGAACGAAGCTATCAAGCAGGCAGTGCAGGCCGGTATGGGGCTGGGTATCGTGTCATTACATACGCTGGAGCTGGAACTGGAGACCAGGCGCCTGGTTATACTGGATGTGGAAGATTTTCCTATTATGCGCCACTGGTACCTGGTGCACCTCAAGGACAAACGCCTGCCACCGATGGCGCAGTCATTTAAAGAATATGTCCTTAAAGAAGGCAGGGATGTTATACCGGGAATGCTGGGAACCCATTTGAAATAATGTGGTCTTACACATTGTCACAATAAATAGGCATGTGTAGGCTAATCCCTGACATGAAAAAGCAACGACATACCTGGTTAAGTTATTTCATCATGATCAGCATGATATTGCTGCCGTTTCAGTATGGACAGGCGATGTTGGTTGCGCATTCGAAACAACAAAATGCCGTATGTCATAATGCCTCAATGACTCATCATCAACATGATCAGCGGGATGCAAAACAGCTTTCTTCCAACCAGGCTGACAGCAGTCATATTTGCGATAACCATCAAAAATGTTCAAATCAGCATCATTGTGCTAAATGCCAGGTCGATACAAAATTTGTTAATACCTTTGACATAGAAATTCTCACTGATAACGAAATTGTATCCTTCTCATCAAGTTTTTCTGAATTCTACTCTCTCCCGGATTTACGTCCTCCACGCGTTTAATTTCTCTTAGTCATCACGTTTTTATCAGTAATTTGTTTTAGCTGTTACACGGATGTAACTGATAGTGAGAGGAATTAAAAAAATGTCAAAGATTATATATCCTGGTATGGAACCAGTTTCCGTATCGCGCCGTCGTTTTGTGCAAGGACTTGTTGCAGGCGGCGCCATGATGGGGTTGGGGTTAAGAGCGAATGCTTCACCCGATGAAATTTCAAAAATGTTCGGTGGTCTGGAAACCTTGCGCGGTGATCGATTTGATTTAACCTATTCGCCAACCAGGGTTAATTTCACCGGCAAAGAACGTATTGCAACAGCAATCAATGGTGGCGTCCCCGCACCGCTACTTCGCTGGAAAGAAGGTGATACGGTTACCCTTAACGTCACCAATAACCTCGCGGAAGACACTTCTATTCACTGGCACGGCTTAATTTTGCCAAGCAACCAGGATGGAGTGCCAGGAATAAGTGATGGTTTTAAAGGTATCAAACCGGGTGAAACTTTTACCTATTCTTTCCCTGTTAAACAAAGCGGTACCTACTGGTATCACAGCCATTCCGGTTTCCAGGAGCAAACCGGTGCCTATGGTGCGATTATCGTCGATCCGATTGAACCGCCTCCCTACAAGTATGACCGTGATTACGTGGTGATGCTATCTGACTGGAGTGATGAAGATCCCAATGATATTTATCACAAACTGAAGAAACTCAGTCATTACTATAATTTCCGTGAACGTACGGTTGGTGAGACCATGCAGGAAATTAAAGAACAGGGCTGGGATGGCTTCTGGGCAAATCGTGGCATGTGGAACGAAATGCGCATGTCAGACAGGGACATTTCAGATGTCACCGGTTATACCTATACCTTTTTAACCAATGGTAAAACGCCGGCTGAAGGCTGGACAGGGTTATTCAGAAAAGGCGAGAAAATCCTGCTGCGCTTTATCAATTCATCGGCGATGACCTTCTTCGATGTTCGCATCCCCGGTTTAAAAATGACGGTTGTTGCCACTGATGGTCAGTATATTGAACCGGTTAGTGTTGATGAATTCAGAATTGGTGTTGCCGAAACCTATGATGTACTGGTAGAGCCCAGTGCGGAACAGGCTTATAGCATTTTCTCCCAGGCGATTGATCGTTCTGGGTTTACACGTGGCACGCTTACACCGCATCCATCAATGACTGCCGAGGTTCCTGAAATGGATGCCGCTCCAGTATTAACGCATGGCGACATGGGTATGGATATGAGCATGATGGATCATGGCAGCATGGCACAGGATATGGGAGCCATGAAAGATGCAAAAGGAAGTGCAAAAAAACTGCCTGAAATGAAGTGCGGTGGCAATATGAACATGAGTCCTCCAAAAAGAAGTGCAAAAAAGCTACCTGAAATGAGCTGTGGCGGCAATATGAAGATGGATTCCAGGAAGAATATGACCGCTGCAGAAATGGGATCCGGGAAGGCAGGTTATGGCAGCAGTCATAAAGTTATCCATGCGGACACCGAGTATGGTCCGCACATTGATATGCGTGCCGACGCTCCACAATATCGCCTGGATGATCCCGGAGTAGGGCTACGCAACAATGGAAGAAGGGTGTTGACCTATGCGGACTTACGTAACCTGAATAAAACACCGGATCCACGTGAACCGGGACGGGAAATTGACCTGCATCTTACCGGTAACATGAGCCGCTATATGTGGTCCATGAATGGTATCAAGTTCGCAGATGCGGAACCGTTGCATCTTAAATATGGAGAACGGGTACGTATTAACCTCGTTAACGATACCATGATGAATCATCCCATTCATTTACATGGTATGTGGAGTGACCTGGAAACCGGCGATGCTGAGTATATTCCTCGCAAACATACGGTAGTCGTTCAGCCAGGGGCAAAAATCAGTTACCTGGTAACCGCTGATGCTATGGGTGGTTGGGCTTATCACTGTCATCTTCTCTATCACATGCTGGGCATGTTTAGAAAAGTCGTTGTTAGTTAAGGGGAGAGTCAGAGATGAAAAACAAAATTCTTATTGCTGTGTTGGCAGGATCACTATCGAACCATGTCTTTGCCATGGGTGAAGATGATCCCATCGTTACCAGGCTAATGATTGACCAGTTCGAAAAGCGATACATGGATGATGAAAAACCTGTTGTTTTCGAGGGGGATATATCAATAGGTAAGGATCTGAATAAATTTAAACTGAAATTCGATATTGAACAGGTCGATGGCGAAACTCACGAGCGTGAACTACAGGCACTATATAGTCGGGCTGTTCATCCTTACTGGGATTTTCAGGTTGGTGTTCGCCAGGACCAGAAAACCGATCCAAAACGTGAATGGCTAGTACTGGGTTTCGAAGGGGTTGCACCGTACTGGTTTGAAATGGATACAGCGCTATTCATTAATGAAGATGACCAGGTAAACCTGAGAGTTAACGCTGAGTACGAATGGATGATTACCCAGAAATGGGTGCTGTCACCTGAGATAGAAGCAAACTTCTACAGTAAAAATGATCAGGTAGAAGGTATCGGATCCGGACTATCTGATTCACAAATCGGTCTTCGATTAAGGTACGAGATAAAGCGTGAGTTTGCGCCTTATATTGGTATTAACTGGACGAA
Source organism: Gammaproteobacteria bacterium (assembly GCA_037388705.1). Taxonomy (GTDB): domain Bacteria; phylum Pseudomonadota; class Gammaproteobacteria; order UBA6429; family Thiohalophilaceae; genus JARRJY01. The sequence continues at coordinate 1,515 of JARRJY010000018.1, read as the reverse complement.
AAAGTATGGTGATACTGCTGATTATGCCGAGGCTGATGGTGAAGATACATCGGATACCCATTTTGTTGCAGGTATACGGGCCTGGTTCTAGGAAAGTTGGGGTAACTCGTTAGAGTTACCCTATACATTTATAATGTTATGGAACATGGACATCACATTTGAGGGAAAAGGTATGCTATTTAAAGTCAAAAACTGGATTATGTTTATTTTTCTTGTAACGCTATTATCAGCGTGTGATAAACAGACTGAAACAAATAAGGTGGCAACATCAACAGACAGGAAATCCGAGGTAAAACGTAGTTTTAATTTTGCCCAGATCACCCGTGGCGGGAAGTTATTTCAGCAGAATTGTGCCGAGTGTCATGGTAAACAGGCAGAAGGCGCCCCCAACTGGCAACAAATGGATGCCAATGGCAAATTCCCACCTCCACCCCTAAATGGTTCTGCGCATGCCTGGCATCATCCCAGAACAGTGCTTGTTGATACCATTAAAAATGGTACGGCTAAACTGGGAGGGAGTATGCCAGCCTGGAAAGACAAGTTAAGTGATGAGCAAATAAATGATATTATTGCATGGTTCCAGTCCAAGTGGTCTGATGAGATCTATTCCGCGTGGCACGAAATGGATCAAGGTCGCAGGTAGATATACAGAATAATCGTTTCGGGAGAAATTCAATGTACGGTTTTAGTACTAAATTCAATGGTAGTTATGATGATGCGTTAACTCGTGTTACAGAAGAATTACAGAAAGAAGGTTTTGGTGTTTTAACAGAAATCGATGTTAAGGCGGTAATGAAAAAGAAACTGGACCTGGACAAACGTCCATACAAAATCCTGGGTGCCTGTAACCCTGTGCTGGCCAACCAGGCATTAACTGCTGAGCCGGATATTGGTTTACTGCTGCCGTGTAACGTGGTCGTGCGTGAAGAAGAGGATGGTAGTGTCACCGTTGCGTTCATGGATCCATCTGCAGTTCTGGACCTGGTACAGCAGGAAGGTGTGCATGAACTGGCCAGTGAAGTGAAAGCCAAGCTGGAGCGTGTGCGCGATGGCCTGAATGCCTGATTTTTCTGGTTATAGTTAAAAAGCCAGTGCCAGCCTGAGCCTGGCGCGGGCTTTTTTGTACGATATTGATCATGACTGTCTGATATCAGGCAGTTTGTTTTCTGAAAGTTTCGTAACTCGTTGATTTTATACCAGCAGAAATTGGCATAAGCTTTGCTCTATACAAGATAAGCGTTTGCGGAAGTTCTATCCCAACACTTATTAACTACCTCTTATGCCGCTGCCCTACAGCGGCATTTTTTTCAGCCATAGAGCAAACAAGTAATATTGGTAGCAGTGAAGTGGAAATGGCGATACCTGTTAGATTTCGTTCAATAAGTAATAAAAGTAACCGGGTGATTGCTATTGCACTATGGATTGCATTTAGTGCTCATGCATTTGCCTGGTTTTACTGGCACCCTATTACAAAGATAACAGCGCCTGAATTGCCAGACTGGATAAACATTAAAC
>JARRJY010000017.1:0-21940 GCA_037388705.1 Gammaproteobacteria bacterium | reverse complement strand
CCTGTCTGAACGTTTGGGGCCAATGACTTATGATGAAGAGGAAGGCGAAGTCTTTCTTGGTCATTCAGTTGCCCAGCATAAAAATGTTTCAGATGAAACAGCACATATCATTGATGAGGAAATTCGCAGTATCATTGATCGAAATTACAAGCGTGCCGAACAAATACTGACCGACAACATTGATAAATTACATGCCATGTCGGAAGCTCTGATGAAGTATGAAACCATTGATGAAAATCAGATCAATGACATCATGGAAGGTAAACCGGTTCGTGAACCAGATGGTTGGGATGATCAGACGCCTTCAGGTGGTGCTGGTTCATCATCTGATACTGAAAAAACCACCAAAGATAAAGGTGAAGGCAAGATTGGTGGTCCCGCTGGAGAGCACTAACCGATATAAACTATTCTCAACCAAAACGCCCCTTAGAGGGCGTTTTTTATTTCAACATTGTTAACAATTGTAAAAAAATCATTTTATAGAAAATACCTGCTATACAATCTCCGTATATAAACAATTTAACAATAATTTCTGGGGAGAAATACCATGGACTGGAATTTGGAAAACTATCAACAAATCATTAATGATTACGCTATTCCCTGGGGTATTAATCTTGTATTAGCAATTATCATTTTTGTTGTCGGGAAATGGCTTGCAAAAGTCGTTGTTAAATCTGTTAAGCAATTAATGGTTAAATCCAGCCTTGATCATGTGTTGGTGAATTTTCTTGGTAGCCTGCTCAAAGCAGCATTAATGGTTGTAGTTATTGTTGCTGCACTTGATCAGTTAGGTGTTGATACCAAGTCTGTGCTTGCCATATTTGCTGCAGCAGGTATAGCCGTTGGTCTGGCATTAAAGGATTCTCTATCCAACTTTGCAGCAGGTGTCATGATTGTTATGTTTAAACCGTTCAAGATTGGTGATTTTATCGATGCGGCAGGTATAAACGGTGTTGTAGAAAAAACAGGTATTTTTAATACCATCATGCGCACAGGTGATAATCGTGAAATCAATGTACCTAACTCAAAAATCTACGGTGATGTGATTACCAATTTCAGTGCGCGTAATACAAGACGTATTGACATGGTAATCGGTATTGGATATGACGATGACATCAAGGTTGCGAGGGATTTGCTTGAGAAAATACTCGGTAATGAATCACGTGTTTTAGAAGATCCTGAACCGGTCATTATGGTGAGTGAACTGGGTGCAAGCAGTGTCGACCTGGCTGTACGGCCGTGGGTCAATTCTGCAGACTACTGGAATGTGCGTTCCGATTTACTTGAAACCATCAAGACAGAGTTTGATGCAAACGGAATATCAATTCCATATCCACAAACAGATGTTCACCTTTTTAAAGATGCAAGCTAGAAAGTGAAACACAATTCGAGACAAACAATGTTAAAGATAGTCAGGTATAAATATGTAACAGGCTTTGTGGCGGTATTGTTTACAACACCCGTGTTGGCGGCCGAAGAGGCAACCGCTTCAAGCTGGAAAGGGGAAGCTGAGCTGGGTTTTATTTCTACCTCGGGTAACACTGAAACAGAAAACTTGAACGCCAAGACCAAGCTGATAAATGAACGTGATAAGTGGAAGCATACCTTTGTCGCTGAAGCAACACGTATATCTTTGGTTTATTAAGGTATGAGGATGATCGTTTCAGTGGCTATGATTACCAGGCTAGCCTGGTTATTGGTTACGGGCATAAAATTATCACGCGTGAAGATTTAGAACTGGATGCAGAAATTGGTGCTGGCACGCGTCGCAGTGAACTTGATACGGGTGAAAAAGACAATGAAGGTATTCTTTATGCTGGTATGGAGCTTGACTGGAAGATCAGCAAGTCAACCATCTTTAACGAGAAGTTAACTGTTGAAGGTGGTGATAAGGCGACCATCACGAAATCTGTTTCCGCACTAAAATCAAAAATCAATGCCAAGCTGGCATCAAAAATCACCTATACCATCAAGCATGTATCTGTAGTACCGGTTGGCGTAGAAAAAACGGATAAGGAGATTGCCGTTACACTGGTATATAACTTCTGATATATTCTGATGGATGAAAGGTGAGATAGCCAAACTTTTGCAAAGCCCATCACCTGTAGTGATGGGTATTCTTAATGTTACCCCGGACTCTTTTTCTGATGGTGGAAAATTTTCCGGCATTGATGCAGCACTGGCTCAGGCTTTGAAGATGCTTGAGGATGGTGCTGATATTATCGATATTGGTGGCGAATCAACCAGGCCAGGGGCACAGGCTGTCAGTATTGAAGAAGAACTGCAACGTACTATCCCCGTTATCGAATCATTAGCAAGTCAAACCAGGGCGTTTATATCTATCGATACCAGTAAGCCGGAAGTAATGAAAGCAGCGGCTGAAGCTGGTGCCTGTTTGATCAATGATGTTAGAGCTTTACGCGAACCCGGGGCATTGGCAATGGCTGCGCAACTGGAGATCCCGGTTTGTCTCATGCATATGCAAGGTGAACCACGTACCATGCAGGCAGAGCCGATATATGAAAACGTCGTTGCTGATGTGAAAAAGTTTTTAAGTGAGCGTATTGACGCCTGTCTGAATGCCGGCATAAAGAAAGAACATTTGATCATTGATCCAGGCTTTGGGTTTGGTAAAACCCTGCAACATAATCTTAGCCTGTTTAAACATCTTGCATCTTTTCATGAACTGGAATTGCCTTTACTGGTAGGTGTATCTCGCAAATCCATGATTGGTATGTTACTGGAGCGCCCTGTTGATGAACGTATGCCAGCCAGCATTGCGATGGCTGGGTTGGCAACCTGGTTGGGTGCAAAAATTTTACGTGTCCATGATGTGCGTGAAACAGTTGATGCAGTGCGTATGGTTCATGCGATACAATCTGCCCAATAATAAAGATACTAAAATCCTGGATGATTAATGACTCGACGTTACTTTGGAACAGATGGTATTCGTGGCAAGGTAGGGGAATATCCTATAACGCCTGATTTTGTCATGAAACTGGGCTGGGCGGTGGGCAAGGTTTTTGCCAGTGAAGCCACTAGCAAAGTAGTGATTGGTAAGGATACACGCATTTCTGGCTATATGTTTGAGTCAGCACTGGAGGCTGGTTTGTCTGCAGCCGGTGTCGATATCCAGTTACTGGGACCCATGCCAACACCGGGCATTGCCTATCTTACGCGTACCCTTCATGCCAGTGCAGGCATTGTTATCAGTGCCTCGCATAATCCGTTTCATGATAACGGCATCAAGTTTTTTTCCATGCAAGGTACCAAGTTACCTGATGTAACAGAACTGGAAATAGAAGCGCAGCTGGACAAAGAAATGAACTGCGTGGATTCATCGTTACTGGGAAAAGCGACTCGCGTTGAAGATGCGGCGGGTCGTTATATCGAATATTGCAAAGGCACTTTTCCAGATAAGCTTTCCCTGTCCGGGTTAAAAATCGTACTGGATTGTGCCAATGGCGCAACCTATCACATCGCCCCGAAAGTATTTGCGGAACTTGGCGCTGACGTGGTGGCCATCGGCAATGAACCGGATGGTATTAACATTAACGTGGACTGTGGTTCCACGCACCCTGACAGGTTAAAGGAAAACGTTATCCTGCAAAAGGCTGACCTGGGCATTGCCTTTGATGGTGACGGCGACCGGGTAATGATGGTGGATCATCTTGGTAATCTCATTGATGGTGATCAACTGATTTATATTATTGCGCGCCATAAAAAAATGCGTGGCCAGTTTGATGGAGGCGTGGTCGGCACACTGATGACCAACCTGGCAATGGAACATGCCCTGGAACGACTGGATATCCCCTTTGTGCGGGCCAAGGTCGGTGATCGTTACGTGATGGAAGCGTTATTGAATAATGACTGGCAACTGGGTGGCGAAAATTCCGGCCATATTATTTGCCTGGATCAGACGACAACCGGGGACGGTATTATCGCGGCGTTGCAGGTGCTGACAGCGCTGGCAGAATCCGGGGAATCACTGGCCGATTGCCTGGCTGATCTCAACATGTACCCACAGGTGCTGATCAATGTGCGGCTCGATAGCAACCAGGATGTGATGAACCTGCCCGGGGTCATATCTGCTGTGAAGAATGCCGAGCAGGAACTGGCTGATCGCGGTCGTATCCTGTTACGACCATCTGGCACAGAGCCGCTGATCCGGGTCATGGCAGAAGGAGAAAATGCCGAGCTGGTTCAGCAAAGTGCTGAAACCATTGCAGATGCCGTTCGCCATGCAATTTCCCGCTGATTCTCAAAACGGCGAACATATATAATAGTATCCTTATCCGGTTGATTTATTGGGGCTCGAAAGGTAAGCTTTCGCGCTATTTTGGGTATTTAGGACGAAATTTAGGGGATTTGTAATGCGCCAACCTATCATTGCTGGAAACTGGAAAATGAATGGTTCCCGCGAGAGTATTAAAGCTCTGCTGGACGGTATCAAAGCGGGTATCGGTGAGGTAAAAAGTGCAGAAGTAGCCGTATGTGCACCGTTTGTTTACCTGGCTGATGTTCAGGCGCAACTTGAGGGGTCACCGATTGCCTGGGGTGCTCAAAATGTGAGCAAAGAGGCCAGCGGTGCTTTTACCGGTGAAATCGCGACCTCCATGTTAAAGGACTTCGGTTGTACCTACGTTATTGTGGGTCACTCGGAGCGTCGTACCCTGTATGGTGAAACCGATGAACTGGTTGCCGAAAAGTTTGAAGTGGTTCGCCAGGCTGGCCTGAAGCCGATTTTATGCATTGGCGAGACACTGGAAGAACGTGAAAAAGGTGTGACCAATGATGTGTGTGCCCGTCAGATCAACGCGGTGATAAGCCAATCGGGCGTGGAATCCCTGGCTGAAGGCGTGATTGCCTATGAACCAGTCTGGGCAATTGGCACGGGTAAAACCGCAACCCCGGAGATGGCCCAGGAAACCCATGCGGCAATTCGTAAAATGATTGCCGATCACAGTGCCGATGTAGCGGCAAAAGTACGTATTCAATATGGCGGCAGTATGAATGCCGGCAATGCAGCTGATTTGTTAGCAATGGAAGATATCGATGGTGGCCTGATTGGTGGTGCCTCACTGAAAGCCGAAGACTTCCTGGCCATTTGCAAAGCGGCAGGTTAACACAAGCAGGAGCTTCAAAAGCATGTTGCACAACATAATTCTTATTATTCACGTCGTTATTGCCATCTCACTCATTGGCCTGGTGTTAATTCAACAGGGTAAAGGCGCAGATGCGGGCGCAGCATTTGGCAGCGGTGCATCGGGTACCGTGTTTGGCTCTCGTGGTGCGAGCTCTTTTCTAACACGCACCACGGCTATCCTGGCAACCGCCTTTTTTATTACCAGCCTGACGTTGACTTACCTGGCAGCACAAAGGGAGCAACCCGAAAGCGTGGTAGATACCGTGCCGGCAGTGACCCAGCCAGCCGACAAGGCGACCAAGGAAGAAAAACCAGCATCAGATGACGTGCCAGTTTCGGACGTACCGGTCTCTGAATAATCCCGGATTTGCCGATGTGGTGGAATTGGTAGACACGCCATCTTGAGGGGGTGGTGGGGCAACCCGTGCCGGTTCGACTCCGGCCATCGGCACCATAATGAATAGAAGCCTTGTGCTGTAAAGTACAGGGCTTTTTTGTTGATGCCTGATTCAATCAGCCTATTTCCTTACCACCGAAATTATTTATGGGCCTAAAAAATTAAATATCTTATTGAAATATATAGAAAAAATCGATTTTGTGAAACTTGACACAAAACGGGGGCACGCCTAGACTGACTCGTCCTTTTGAAAAGGATTAAAACAACAACAGAAGTAGTGAAAAACTACCGTATTAGAAACCTGAAAAGGTTCGAGGGGTGGAGAGGCATGTTAGAAAATTATCTGCCGGTGCTGATCTTTATGGTGGTAGGTATTGTCATAGGTGGTGTGATGATCACCCTTGGCTTCATACTGGCACCAAACCGACCGGACAGTGAAAAGCTGTCTCCGTACGAATGTGGCTTCGAAGCCTTCGAAGACTCCCGCATGAAATTCGACGTGCGCTATTACCTGGTCGCCATCCTGTTCATTATTTTCGATCTGGAAATCGCTTTCCTGTTCCCCTGGGCTATCGTGCTCGATTCAATCGGAACCTTCGGGTTTATCGCCATGGCAATCTTCCTGGGCATTCTCGTGGTTGGCTTTATTTATGAGTGGAAAAAAGGAGCTCTGGAATGGGAGTAGAAGGTATCCTGAAAGAAGGATTCGTTACCACGAATGCGGATAAACTAATTAACTGGGCACGTACCGGTTCACTTTGGCCAATGACCTTCGGCCTTGCCTGCTGCGCAGTAGAAATGATGCAGGCCGCCGCATCTCGTTACGATATGGATCGCTTCGGCATTATATTCCGTCCGAGTCCTCGCCAGTCTGATGTCATGATCGTGGCAGGAACACTGGTCAATAAAATGGCACCTGCCTTACGCAAAGTGTATGACCAGATGGCTGAACCCCGCTGGGTGATTTCTATGGGCTCCTGTGCCAATGGTGGTGGTTATTATCATTATTCTTATTCAGTAGTACGCGGTTGTGATCGCGTGGTACCGGTTGATGTGTATGTACCGGGTTGCCCTCCAACAGCAGAAGCGCTGATTTACGGCATCATCCAGTTACAAAATAAAATTAAAAGAACAAACACCATCGCGCGTTAACAGAGCGTATTAATTTATGTCTGAGTATTACAATAATCTTGCTGATCGTGTACGCGAACATTTCGGTAATCGAATCGCCGAATGCCATGTTGAACTGGGTGAACTGACGATTACCGTTACCCCTGAACATCTTATCGATGTTTGCCAGGATCTACGTGATGATGCTGCGTTTGCCTGCGATATATTAATCGATTGCTGCGGTGTTGATTACAGTGAGTATGGCAACAGCTGGCAAGGTCCACGTTTTGCATCGGTTTATCATTTGTTATCGGTTCAGTTAAATCACCGTATTCGTGTTAAATGTTTTGTTGATGGTGAACCACCGGTTTTACCTTCAGTGATTAATATCTGGAAAGCCGTCGACTGGTTTGAACGTGAAGCCTTTGACCTTTATGGCATCATTTACGAAGGGCATCCTGATTTACGTCGTATTCTTACCGATTACGGTTTTGTCGGGCATCCATTCCGTAAAGACTTCCCGTTATCGGGTAACGTGGAAATGCGTTATGACCCTGAGAAACAACGCGTTATTTATCAGCCGGTCAGTATTGAGCCACGTGTTAACACACCACGCGTGATCCGTGACGACCTTCGTTATGCAGAACGTCTGGAAGGGGAGCCAAACGATGCCTGAAATTCGTAACTACACGCTGAATTTCGGACCACAGCATCCAGCAGCACATGGTGTCTTACGCCTGGTACTGGAAATGGATGGTGAAATCGTACAACGTGCTGATCCTCATGTTGGTTTATTACACCGTGGTACAGAAAAACTAGCGGAATATAAACCCTACAATCAAAGCATTCCTTACATGGATCGTCTCGATTACGTATCCATGATGTGCAATGAACACGGATATGTACTGGCACTGGAAAAAATGCTGGGTATCGAAGCGCCGATTCGTGCGCAATATATCCGTGTTATGTTCGATGAAATCACCCGTATCCTCAATCACATGATGTGGTTAGGCACCCACGCGTTGGATGTTGGTGCCATGACCATGTTCCTGTATTGCTTCCGTGAACGCGAAGACCTGATGGATATGTATGAAGCAGTTTCCGGTGCACGTATGCATGCGGCTTATTATCGCCCGGGTGGTGTGTATCGCGATTTACCTGATCGCATGCCACAGTATCAAAATAACAAGTACCCGGATGACAAGGAAACTGCACGTCGTAATGAAAACCGTGGTGGTTCATTACTGGACTTTATTGAAGATTTTACAAACCGTTTCCCGGGTTACATCGATGATTATGAAACACTGTTAACGGATAACCGTATCTGGAAACAACGTACTGTTGATATTGGTGTGGTATCACCAGATCGTGCCATGCAACTTGGTTTCACGGGACCCATGTTACGTGGTTCAGGCGTGGAATGGGACTTACGTAAAAAACAACCTTATGAAGTTTATGACAAGATGGATTTTGATATCCCGGTTGGCGTGAATGGCGATTGTTATGATCGTTACTTGGTACGTATGGAAGAGTTACGCCAGTCAAACAGGATCATCAAGCAATGTATTGACTGGTTACGCAAGAATCCTGGTCCTGTCATGCTTGATGATCGCAAACTTGCCCCTCCTAAACGTGAAGACATGAAAGGTGATATGGAATCATTGATCCATCACTTTAAGCTGTTCACGGAAGGATACAGTTTGCCTGAAGGCGAGGCTTATGCCGGTATCGAACATCCCAAGGGTGAGTTTGGTACTTATATTATTTCTGATGGCGCCAATAAACCATATCGTTTAAAAATCCGTGCCCCCGGTTTTCCACATCTTGCGGCAATGAATGAAATGGCTAACGGACACATGCTGGCTGACGTAGTTGCCATTATTGGTACCATGGATATTGTATTCGGAGAGATTGACCGATGAGTCTGGGTAGTAAAAAACCGGAAAGCAAGCTGCATCTGATTTCTGATGAGTCACGTGCAGATATTGATCACTGGATCGCCAAGTACCCGGCTGATCGTAAGCAATCTGCGGTCATGTCAGCATTGCGTATCGTTCAGGATCAAAATAGCGGATACCTGACTAATGATTTGATGGACGCAGTAGCGGAATACCTGGAGATGGAACCCATCGCTGTATACGAAGTAGCGACATTTTATTCCATGTATGAACTTGAACCGGTTGGTAAACATAAGATCTGCATTTGTACCAATATTTCGTGCATGTTATGCGGCTCGGCAGATATTGTTGATCACCTCGAGAAACGTTTACAAATCAAGCTGGGGGAAACGACATCAGATGGACGTTTTACCCTGAAAGAAGTGGAATGCCTGGGTGCCTGTGTCGATGCGCCGATGTTCCAGATTGGTGATACCTATTATGAAAAATTAACGCCAGAGAAAATTGACAAGATACTCGATAGCCTGACCTGAGGCGTTAAATAAAGCTAATGACTATAACAATGAACAAAATCAATCATAACAAGGGGGGAGTATAAAATGGCAAATGAAGTTTGCTTCCGTACTTTGCACCTTGATAAACCATGGACACTGGAAAGTTACCAGGGTGTTGGTGGTTATGAAGTTCTGAAAAAAATCCTTAAAGAAAAAACACCAGCAGAAGATTTAATTGAAGAATTAAAAACGTCTGCTTTGCGTGGTCGTGGTGGTGCAGGTTTCCCAACCGGCCTGAAGTGGAGTTTCATGCCGCGTAATGCTGCAGGACAAAAGTATATTGTCTGTAACTCTGATGAAGGTGAGCCGGGCACCTGCAAAGATCGGGACATACTTCGTTATAACCCACACCAGTTAATCGAAGGGATGATCATTGCTGGCTACTGTATCGGGGCTTCGGCCGGATATAACTATATCCGTGGTGAATTCTGGGAACCCTATGAACGTTTCGAAGCCGCACTTGAAGAAGCCTATAACGCGGGTTTCCTGGGTAAGAATATATTAGGCTCCGGTTTTGATTTTGATCTTTATACCCACCTGGGTGCTGGCGCCTATATCTGTGGTGAAGAAACCGCGTTACTGGAATCCATTGAAGGTAAAAAAGGTCAGCCACGCTTTAAACCGCCGTTCCCGGCAGGCTTTGGTTTATATGGACGACCTACCACGATTAATAACACGGAAACACTGGCTTCGGTACCGGTTATCCTGGAAAAAGGTGGTCAATGGTTCCTTGAACAGGGTAAACCAAATAATGGCGGCACCAAGCTGTTTTGTGTTTCAGGCCATGTGAATAACCCCGGCAACTTTGAAGTGCCGATGGGGATGCCTTTTGCTGAATTACTGGAATTGGCCGGTGGTGTACGAGATGGTCATCAACTCAAAGCAGTGATACCCGGTGGTTCTTCCACACCGGTTATACCTGGTGACATCATGATGGACGTGGACATGGATTATGATTCCATTGCCAAGGCAGGCAGTATGCTTGGGGCAGGTTCGGTCATTGTGATGGATGAAACCACCTGCATGGTTAACGCGCTGGCACGTTTATCTCATTTTTATTTTGAAGAATCCTGCGGCCAATGTACCCCGTGTCGTGAAGGTACTGGCTGGCTATCTCGCATGGTACACCGCATCGAACATGGCCAGGGCCGACAGGAAGACCTGGATTTGCTGGATGATGTGGCTGGCCGTATTGGTGGCCGTACGATTTGTGCCTTGGGTGATGCCGCGGCTATGCCGGTACAGAGTTTTCTCAAGCATTACCGTGATGAGTTTCAGTACCACATCGATCATGGCAAGTGCATGGTGTAAAGAATTATAACGATAAGTATTTAGTAAGAGAGACGAATTCAGATGGTCAATATTGAAATTAACGGCATACCGCTTCAGGTTGAAGAAGGCTCGATGGTGATCGAGGCGGCGGATAATGCTGGTATTACCATTCCACGTTTCTGTTACCACAAGAAATTGTCTGTGGCAGCGAATTGCCGTATGTGCCTGGTTGAAGTTGAGAAGGCACCGAAACCATTACCGGCATGTGCGACACCGGTAACTGATGGTATGAAAGTCTTTACCAAGTCACCGGTTGCCATTGATGCACAGAAGAGTGTTATGGAATTCCTGCTCATCAACCATCCACTAGATTGCCCGATCTGTGACCAGGGCGGTGAATGTGACCTGCAGGATATTGCCATGGGTTACGGTAAAGACGTATCCCGTTTTGTAGAAAAGAAACGTGTGGTTGCCGACAAAAATATTGGTTCCTTAATTGCAACAGAAATGACGCGCTGTATTCACTGTACACGTTGCGTACGCTTTGGCCAGGAAGTCGCTGGCATCATGGAACTGGGAGCAACCGGTCGTGGTGAACATACCCGTATCGGCACCTATGTTGAACGTACTGTCAATTCAGAGATGTCCGGAAACGTTGTCGATCTTTGCCCGGTTGGTGCCCTGACTTCCAAGCCATACCGATACAGTGGTCGCCCCTGGGAAAACATGCAAATGTCATCGGTTGCACCACATGATTGTGTTGGTTCCAACGTCCATGTGGAAGTTCGACGAAACAAGGTGATGCGCGTTTTACCACGCGAAAATGAGAGCTTGAATGAAGTATGGTTATCGGATCGTGATCGTTATAGTTATACCGGTTTATACAGTGAAGATCGTTTAACCACACCGATGATCAAACAGGGTGAAAAGTGGCATGAAACAGATTGGGAAACCGCGCTGGGTTATGCTGTCGAAGGCCTTAAAGCTGTCCGTGACAACAGCGGTATTAATAAAGTTGGTGCACTGGTTTCACCAGCTTCAACCAGCGAAGAAATGTATCTTTTACAGAAACTTCTTCGCGGTTTAGGTTCGAATAATATTGATCATCGTTTGCGTCAATCAGACTTCAGTGATCAGGACATTGCACCGGCTTATCCATCTTTGGGGCAGGGTGTTGCAGACCTGGAAAACAACAATGCCGTGTTAGTAATTGGCTCATGGACACGCAAGGACCAGCCGATTATCGGTCATCGCTTACGTAAGGCATCACGCAAAGGTGCCAACATCATGGCGATTAACAGCATTGATTATGATTTCAACCTGCCACTGGCGGAAAACATTGTTGTTAGTCCATCGCAAATGACAGCTGAACTGGCAGCAGTTTGTAAGGCGCTGTCAACATTAAGTGGTAATGCCATTCCAGATGACTTGAAAGATATGCTGGAAAACGTAGACAGCCATGATGGACATCTTGAAATCGCCAAGCATTTGAACAGTGCAGAAAATGCGGCCGTGTTAATTGGTACACAGGCTATTAATCAAACAAACTTTTCCGATATCCGTTCACTGGCAAATCTTGCAGCACAATTATCAGGTGCCAGGTTAGGCTACCTATGTGAAGGCGCCAATGCGGCCGGGGCGTGGTTAGCCGGTGCAGTTTCGCATCGTGGTGCAGCAGGAACAGAGACCCAGGCAGGTAAAACAGCTGCTGACATGATGCAGGAAGGTATGAATGGTTTGATCCTGCTGGGTGTCGAACCTGAATATGATTGTGCCAATCCATCTGTTGCACTGAATACACTGAAAGAAACCGATTTTGTTATCAGTATGAGCAGTTTTATTACGAACACAATGAAAGACTATGCCGATGTCTTGTTACCGGTTTCACCTTACACTGAAACATCCGGCACATTTGTTAACGTTGTAGGTGACTGGCAAAGCTTTAACGGCAGCGTTGAGCCGATGGGTGATACGCGTCCTGCCTGGAAAGTATTGCGTGTGCTTGGCAACCTGTTTGATGTGGACGGTTTTGATTATGTTACTTCAGAAGAAGTACGTGACGAACTGAAAAATTTATGCAGTGATGTTCCGGCAGACTCTTCCAGCCAGTGGCGTTGTCCTGCTTCTTTGGCAGCAGACTCAGGAGTAAACCGTATTGGTTACTTACCTTTATATAGTGTCGATGCACTGGTGCGTCGTTCACAACCCTTACAGGAAACCAGTGACGCGATTAAAACAGCCGTCTATGTAAATAGTAAAACGGCAAACCAGCTGGACTTGAATGATTCAACACATGCCAATGTGAGCCAGGGTTTTTACAGTGCCATGTTGAAAGTTGTTATTGATGAAGCGGTCGCAGATAACTGCGTGATGATTCCTATGGCTGTAGAAGGCAGTCATGAATTAGGTGATGGCTATGGCGCCATTGAAGTGCGTCCGGCCTAGAGGTTTGATGAATGATTGAGTGGATAACAGCAATAATAGAATCTGACTGGTTTCAGACACTGTTCTGGATCATCGTAAAGATTGTTGCCATTACTCTGCCGTTAATGATTGCGGTAGCGTACTTTACCTATGCCGAACGTAAAGTCATTGGTTCCATGCAGGTTCGTCAAGGGCCTAACCGGGTCGGTTTCTTTGGTTTTCGTTTATGGGGTCTGGGTCAGCCCATTGCGGATGCCGTTAAGCTGATGTTCAAGGAAATTGTCATACCGACCGGTGCAAACAAGGCACTGTTCCTGATTAGCCCGGTATTGTCCATTGCACCAGCGCTTGCCGCCTGGGCAGTTATTCCATTTAACGATGGCATGGTGTTAGCCAACGTCAACGCCGGTTTGTTATACGTGTTAGCGATTACCTCTATCGGTGTCTATGGTGTCATCATTGCAGGCTGGGCATCTAACTCCAAGTACGCACTGTTAGGCGCGATGCGTTCCGCCGCCCAGATTGTTTCTTATGAAATTGCCATGGGCTTCGCCCTGGTTGGCGTGTTAATGGCTGCAGGTAGTTTAAACCTGGGCGAGATCGTTAACTCGCAACGTGGTAACTGGGGATTATTTGGATGGTTCTGGATACCGCTGCTGCCTCTGTTTGGTGTGTATTTTATTTCCGGTGTTGCTGAAACTAACCGGGCACCGTTTGATGTCGCAGAAGGGGAATCTGAAATTGTTGCCGGATTCCACGTGGAATATTCCGGGATGGCGTTCGCGGTATTTTTCCTCGCGGAATATGCCAACATGATTTTAATCGCGGCATTAACTTCGATCATGTTCCTTGGCGGATGGTTATCACCAATTCATGGTTTTGGTTTTTTTGAAACTGTTACAAACATACCGGTTATAGGCTTATTTTTTGATGATGGAATGCATTGGTTCTTCATCAAGATGGCAGTGTTTATGTTTGCTTTCTTGTGGTTCCGGGCAACATTCCCAAGATATCGTTATGACCAGATCATGCGACTGGGATGGAAAGTATTTATTCCAGTGACGATTGTCTGGTTGTTTGTACTGGGTCTGATGATTTTATTCGGCTGGCCTTCACTGTGGTTCGGGTAAGACAGGATTTAAGAGGAAACAACGATGAGTGATTTAACACAATTCCTTAAAAGCCTGACGCTTAAAGAGCTATGGAAAGGGCTTGGTGTTACCTTGCGTCATTTCTTTGTCAAGAAGATCACCCTGCAGTACCCGGAAGAGAAAACACCTATTTCACCACGTTTTCGTGGTTTGCATGCGTTACGTCGTTACCCCAATGGTGAGGAACGTTGCATTGCCTGCAAGTTATGTGAAGCAGTGTGCCCGGCACTGGCAATCACTATCGAGTCAGAAGAACGTGCAGATGGAAGCCGTCGTACGACCCGTTATGATATTGACTTAACCAAGTGTATCTTCTGCGGCTACTGTGAAGAGTCCTGCCCGGTTGATTCCATTGTAGAAACACAGATATTTGAATACCACGGTGAAGAACGTGGCGACCTGTACATGACAAAAGAGAAGTTACTGGCAGTTGGTGATAAGTATGAAAAAGAAATCGCGGCTGCACGTGCTCAGGATGCGGCATACCGATAAGAGAGCAGACTGATGAGTATTGAACAAATTCTTTTCTATATTAATTCCGCCGTGGTGATATTCAGTGCCACCATGGTTATTACAGTACGTAACCCGGTACAGGCTGCATTGTTCCTGGTACTGACGTTCTTTGCCTGTGCAGGGATCTGGATGTTGTTGGAAGCGGAGTTCCTGGCGATAGCCCTGGTACTGGTTTATGTGGGCGCTGTCATGGTGTTGTTCCTGTTCGTGGTAATGATGCTGGATATCAACATTGCACGAATGCGGGAAGGATTCATCAAGTTCCTGCCAGTGGGCATTTTCTTTGCTGTCATTATGGGTGTTCTGATTATTGCCAACGTGGGACCAGAATACTTTGGACTTGATAAAGTCGCAGAACCTGCACGCCACCCGGCTGACTACAGCAATACCCGTGAACTGGGCCTGGTGTTGTATACCGTTTATGTTTATCCGTTTGAAATTGCATCGGTGATTCTGCTGGTTGCCATTGTTGCGGCGATTGCCCTGACATTACGTCGTCGACCACAAACCAAGTACCAGAGTCCCGAAAAACAAATTGCCGTAAAACGTAATGATCGCGTGCGTATGGTGAGCATGCCTACAGAAGAGAAAAAATAGCGAGTAGCATTATGATTGCTTTATCGGATTACCTCATACTTGGCGCAATACTCTTTAGTTTGAGTGTGGCTGGTATTTTTCTTAACAAGAAAAACGTTATCGTGCTACTGATGGCTATCGAGTTGATGCTGTTATCCGTCAACCTTAACTTTATCGCTTTTTCACATTATCTTGGTGATAGCGCGGGCCAGGTTTTTGTGTTCTTTATCTTAACGGTTGCAGCAGCTGAGGCTGCCATTGGCCTGGCCATTCTCGTGGTGCTGTTCCGTAACAAGCGCACCATAAATGTAAAAGATCTGGATAGTCTGAAAGGGTAGTCACATGTTTGAAAATATGGAAAACATCTACCTCGTTATAGCACTTGCCCCCCTGGTTGGTTCTGTCATCGCGGGCTTGTTTGGTAAGCAGGTAGGCAGGGCAGGGTCTCACTGGGTGACGATTATCGGTGTGGCTATCTCGTGCCTGTTATCAATGGTCGTGTTCAAACAAATGGTCATTGATGGTGCCGAATCATTCAATGGTGCAGTTTATACATGGATGGCCAGTGATGGCATCAGGTTTGAAGTCGGTTTCCTGATTGACAAGCTGACCGCGATGATGATGGTCGTGGTGACTTTCGTATCACTGATGGTGCATATCTATACCATAGGATACATGCATGAAGATCCGGGTTACCAGCGCTTCTTCAGTTACATCTCGTTGTTTACTTTCTCCATGTTGATGCTGGTAATGTCCAATAACTTCATGCAGCTGTTCTTCGGTTGGGAAGCAGTTGGCCTGGTTTCTTATTTATTAATCGGATTCTGGTATAAGAAAGAAACTGCTATTTATGCCAACCTAAAAGCGTTCCTTGTTAACCGCGTGGGTGACTTTGGTTTCTTATTAGGTATTGCGGCAGTCTTGATGTACTTCGGTAGTATTGATTATGCCACCGTGTTTGCCAATACCGATAAAGTGGCCGTGCAGACCATGGAAGTAATTCCCGGTAGCCAATGGTCGGTAATGACGGTGATCTGTATATTGTTGTTCATCGGCGCGATGGGTAAATCAGCCCAGGTACCACTGCACGTGTGGCTGCCCGATTCCATGGAAGGTCCAACGCCTATTTCGGCACTGATCCACGCCGCGACCATGGTGACCGCCGGTATTTTCATGGTGACACGTATGTCGCCATTATTCGAGTTATCCGAAACCGCGCTTAGCTTTGTGCTGGTCATCGGTGCCATCACGGCATTATTCATGGGTTTCCTCGGCCTGGTGCAGAATGACATCAAGCGTGTCGTCGCTTACTCTACCTTGTCACAACTGGGTTACATGACAGTAGCGCTAGGTGCATCAGCCTATGCAGCCGGTGTCTTTCACCTGATGACGCATGCTTTCTTTAAAGCGTTGCTTTTCCTCGGTGCGGGTTCAGTGATTATTGCCATGCACCATGAACAGGATATGCGCAAGATGGGTGGCTTGAGAAAATACATGCCAATTACCTGGATCACCTCATTAGTTGGTTCACTGGCCTTGATAGGTACCCCAGGTTTTGCCGGTTTCTTTTCCAAGGATTCTATAATTGAGGCTGTCGGCCACTCTACTCTTGCGGGTTCCGGTTTTGCTCATGTAGCCGTATTGGCCGGCGTGTTCATTACGGCACTTTATAGTTTCCGTATGTATTTCCTTGTGTTCCACGGCGAAGAGCGTATGGATGAACATACCCGTGAGCACCTCCATGAATGTCCCAAGGTAGTCACTGTGCCATTAATTATGCTTGCTATTCCATCTGTCTTTATTGGTGGTATGTACGTGGGTGATATGGCGTTTGGCGATTTCTTTGGTAACGCGGTATTTGTTTCACCGCAACATGATGTGTTGGGAGAATTGTCCAAAGAATTCCACGGGGCCTTTGGTATGATGCTGCACTCATTCCAAACAGCACCTTTCTGGCTGGCTGCCGCTGGGGTATTCACAGCATGGTTCTTCTATATGAAACGCCCGGATATCCCTGACTGGTTTGAAACAAAGTTCAGTGCGATTCATACCTTACTGGAAAACAAGTATTACTTCGATCGCTTCAACGAAATTTTCTTTGCTGGTGGTGGACGTGGTATCGGTAAAGGGTTGTGGAATTTTGGTGATGTAAAATTAATTGATGGGTTGATCGTGAATGGTTCGGCCCATGCAGTAGGTTGGTTCTCCGGCTTTATCCGCAGGGTACAGACCGGTTTTCTTTATGATTATGCGTTTGCCATGATTCTCGGCTTGATTGCCCTGATCTGGCTGTTTGTCATGTAACGAATTAGAACAAGAAAAGGTTAACAAAGCATGTTTAGTGATTGGCCATTATTGAGCCTGGTAATCTGGATCCCTGTCCTGGGTGGTATTGCCGTGCTGTTAGCGGGTAGTTATACCAATGACGCAACCTCACGTGTTGTCGCCTTATTGTTCTCCATCGTTACGTTTATCTTATCCATTCCACTGTATACCGAGTTCCAGACAGGTACTGCGGCCATGCAATTCACTGAAATGGTGCCATGGATCGATGCGTTCAAGATTAACTATCACTTAGGCATCGATGGTATATCAATGCCGTTGATTATCCTGACTACATTTATGACAGTGATTGTCGTGATAGCGGGCTGGGAAGTCATCCAGGATCGCCCGGCTCAATACATGGCGGCCTTCCTGATCCTGGCGGGTTTAATGAACGGCACATTTGCTGCGCTGGATGCGGCACTGTTCTACGTGTTCTGGGAAGCACTGTTAATCCCCATGTTTATCGTGATTGGTGTGTGGGGTGGGCCACGTCGTGTTTATGCCACTATCAAGTTCTTCCTGTATACCTTTTTCGGTTCCGTGTTCATGCTAATTGCACTTCTCTACATGCGACTTGAAAGCGGCAGCTTTGAAATTCTTGATCTTCACCAGTTCAGAATGGACCTGGATACCCAGGTGTTGATCTTTTTTGCTTTCCTGGTGGCGTTCGCCGTGAAAGTGCCGATGTGGCCGGTACACACCTGGTTACCGGATGCGCACGTTGAAGCACCAACAGGTGGTTCGGTCATCCTGGCTGCCATCATGCTGAAACTGGGCGCCTACGGCTTCCTGCGTTTCTCGTTACCCATAACGCCTGACGCCAGCCAGCATCTTGATATCCTGATGATAACCCTGTCATTAATTGCCGTGGTGTATATCGGTTTTGTTGCGCTGGTGCAGCAGGATATGAAAAAACTGATTGCCTATTCTTCAATTTCACATATGGGATTCGTCACGCTCGGTTTCTTTGTTGCCTGGAGCATCATGGCGAACACCGGCAAACTCGATGGTGCCGCGATGGCCATGCAGGGTGGCATAGTACAGATGATTTCTCACGGTTTTATATCCGGCGCGATGTTCCTGTGTGTTGGTGTTATGTATGACCGGGTGCATAGCCGTGAAATAAGTGCGTATGGTGGTGTCGTCAACACTATGCCGAAGTTCGCGGCTTTCGCGGTCCTGTTTGCCATGGCCAATGCGGGTTTACCAGGCACATCCGGGTTTGTCGGTGAATTCATGGTTATCCTGAGTTCCTTCAAAGCAAACTTCTGGTATGCCTTCCTTGCAGCAACAACCTTAATACTAGGTGCTGCGTATACCTTGTGGATGGTGAAGCGTGTCATTTTCGGTGACGTAAAAAACGACAACGTGGCCAAGTTGCAGGATATCAATAAGCGTGAATTCCTGTTCCTGGCAATTTTAGCGGTAATGGTCCTGTTCTTTGGATTATGGCCGGCACCACTGATTGATGTGATGGATGCCAGTGTCGCGAACCTGATCCAGCACATGATGCAATCGAAACTGTAAATAATTTTAATAGAGACAAAAGCGATGAACTTTGAAATTCCAAATATGATGCTCGCAATGCCGGAGATGTTTATTCTCACCATGGCCTGTGTGATTCTGGTTTTTGATCTGTTTGTCTCTGATAGTAATCGCATTCTTACGTATGGCCTGGCACAACTGACCCTGGTTGGCGCTTTTTTCCTGACCATTAGCGATTACAGTAGCAGTACCATGTTTACTTTTAATGGTACGTTTATTCGTGACCCGATGAGTGACTTGCTGAAAGTCTGTATTTATCTTGCGGCCCTGGTTGTTTTTCTTTACGCAAAAGATTATTTGCGTCAGAACAACATTTTCAAAGGTGAGTTTTATGTGCTGGGTTTGTTTGGCGTGCTGGGTATGATGATTATGATATCCGCACACAGCTTGCTGACGGTTTATCTGGGGCTGGAACTCCTGTCATTAAGCTTGTACGCGATGGTAGCATTAAAACGTGATTCCATGATGGCATCGGAATCTGCCATGAAATACTTTGTACTGGGAGCCATCGCCTCGGGTATGTTGCTATATGGTATGTCCATGATTTATGGCGTTACCGGCACACTTGATCTGGCTGTGATTAGTCAACATGTTACTGAAATTAAAGATCACATCATCCTGGTATTTGGCCTGGTATTCCTGCTGGTTGGTGTGGCTTTCAAGCTGGGCGCAGTGCCATTTCATATGTGGGTACCGGATGTGTATCACGGTGCACCCACGGCAGTTACGCTTTATATTTCATCCGCCCCGAAAATTGCCGCGTTTGCCATGTTAATGCGGTTACTGGTGGATGGTTTATCTGGTCTGCATGAACAATGGCAGGGTATTTTGATTATCCTGTCTGTACTGTCAATGGGGCTTGGTAATATCGTGGCCATCGCACAATCTAACATCAAGCGCATGTTTGCCTATTCAGCGATTTCGCATATTGGTTTCCTGTTACTTGGTGTTTTGACAGGGACCGAGGCGGGTTTTGCAGCGTCAATGTTCTATGTGCTGGTTTATGTTCTGATGTCCATGGGCGGTTTCGGAATGGTGATATTACTCAGTCGTGATGGCTTCGAGGCAGACAACCTCAGTGACTTCAAAGGCCTTCATACACGCAGTCCATGGTATGCCTTTATGATGCTGATCCTGATTTTTTCCATGGCGGGTGTACCACCATTTCTTGGTTTCTGGGCCAAGCTGTCAGTATTACAACAAGTTGTATCCAGTGGCTTGATATGGCTGGCTGTCGTTGCCGTGATTTTTTCAATTATTGGCGCTTTCTACTACCTGCGCGTTATCAAGATCATGTATTTCGATGAGCCCGAAGACAGTACTCCATTGATGTGTAGTGTCGATATGCGTGCTATGATCACCACCAATAGTATCCTGGTACTGGTAATTGGTTTATTCCCCGGTGATTTGATGGCGTTGTGTATATCTGCCATATCAGCGGGCTAACAAAGATACTCACCCCGTATGAATACAGCGATAGTTGCAGTTTTTCTGCTGATAGCCTTGTTGGCGGCAAATTTGCCCTGGTTGAATAATAGCCGCTTCCTGATCTTCATTACCCCCAAGCAGGGCGTAAAACGCTTCTGGATGGAATTCGTTGAATGGCTGGTTCTCTATGTTGTGGTAGGCCTGATTGCGCTGGGGCTGGAAAACAAGCAGATGGGCCAGCTTCATGAGCAGGACTGGGAGTTTTACGCCACAACCCTCTGTCTGTTCGTGGTGTTCGCCATCCCCGGGTTTGTTTACCGGCATACGCTGAAACACTATCTCAAATCTTAAGCTGTTGAAATATGCAGTATTTTCCGTATTTATTGCATAATGAAATGAATATACTCCAAATGTCGAAAATAACAATATAATCAAATACTTATATTTGTTTATTTCTTGCACATTTATGTAGCTTTCTGCCATACTTTCTGCATCATGCAATTAGGTAGAAGCCATGCAGTTAAGAGTTAAGTTCTTTGTCGTACTCGCATTACTCACCAGTGTCCCATTATTGGTGTTGCTGTTTGGCGTTGTTGATCGCATGGAACATGAAGTCCAGGCCCGTACCGAGATCGAACTACACACTACGCTGGATAAGATGGCTGATGAGCTGGATCTCATCATCAATAACCAGAAGGCTATCGCCAATGGTCTTTCCCGTGTTCCTGCCATAAAAGATTTCGCTGATATCGCCTATCAGAACAAAAAAATCGGGAAAAATACGCTTTACCATGAGCGCGCGGAACAACTGGAAAACTTTTTTCTTAATTACCAGCATGCGGTACCCAGTATCCAGGCCATCCGTTTCATTGACAATAGTGGAAAGACCCTGGTCAAGGTAAAAGAGGGTAAACCGATAGAGGCAAAACAACGTGATGATCTCATGGGACGCATGTTTATTGTTGATCAATCTAATCGCCCCTTTTTTAAAGAAGCACTCGTAAAAAAAGATGGCGTCGTGATGTCTGATTTCGAGCTGGGACAAGTGGCAGCAGGTGCTGATTTTTGTCCTGCCATGGTGCGGTATTCGGTACCAATAAAAGATGAACTGGATAATATCCAGGCTGTGCTGGTTGCCAATATGTGGGGTACGCAGCTGGATGCCACCATGCAAACAGCACTGGGAGGTTACCCGGGTACGGCGTATATTGTTGAAGTCAGCAACAACAAACATCGCGACGGCATTTATCTTTATCACCCTGATAATGACAAACGTTTTGCTAACCAGGTCAAATCTCACTATCGGTTATCATCAGAACTTGTAAACCCTGAATGGTTATCAATCAAGAATGCAGCAATCTATGGTTCATTATTCCGTGATGATGGCCGTATGTTATTTTATCGCAAGATGTCACCGTACAGCGATCGTGATACCAAGTGGTTACTGGTGATCGAAACCGATCGTGATACCCTGTTTGCACCGATTGACAATATGCGAAATTCCATCTGGTGGTTGCTAGGTGTTCTTCTTGTCATCAGTCTCCTGGTTGCTATGTGGGCATCAGGCAAACTCGCTGCACCGATCCACAATCTTGCTGAAA
>JARRJY010000016.1:1093-24124 GCA_037388705.1 Gammaproteobacteria bacterium | reverse complement strand
GTGAAGTACATCCTGCATGGTCAGTAATGGTATTATTACTGTTTGTAGTAAGTAATTTCAGGATAAGGATATTAATCACCAGCCAACCATCATACCCCGTGCGGAACATGGCATATCGCGCAAGGATATCAGTGAGAATGCGCTCAAGGTGTTATATCGCCTGAAGAAAGGGGGATATGCAGCTTACCTTGTTGGTGGTGGTGTCCGCGACCTGCTACTGGGCAAGCACCCCAAGGATTTTGATGTGGCGACAGATGCCAGCCCTGAACAGGTAAAGGCGTTGTTCAGTAACTGTCGTTTGATAGGAAGACGTTTCCGCCTGGCACATATTCATTTTGGACGGGACATTATCGAAGTTGCCACTTTTCGCGGTCACCATGAAAGTGGTGAGGGCGAAGGGATTGTAGAAAACGGCATGATCCTGCGTGACAACGTGTTCGGCACGCTCGAAGAAGATGCCGTACGTCGTGACTTTACTATCAATGCGCTTTACTACAACATCGCTGACTTTTCTGTTGTTGATTACACCGGTGGCCTGAACGATTTAAAAGCTCGCAAATTAAAACTCATCGGTGATCCTGAAGTTCGTTTCAGGGAAGACCCGGTCAGAATGCTTCGCGCTATTCGTTTTGCCGCCAAGCTGGAATTTCAGCTCGATGAGAGTATTGATAGCCTGATACGGGAACTGGGCGAACTTCTTGAAAATATTCCACCTGCGAGACTGTTTGATGAATGCCTGAAAATATTCCTGTCCGGTCATGCAGTGACCGCGTACCGTTTATTAAAAGAGCATCAGATATTAACGTACCTGTTTCCACAAACCGCCACCCTTATTAAGGACAATGATTACAGTGATCGTTTTATTACGCAGGCACTGGCCAATACCGATAAACGTATCCAGGAAGATAAACCTGTTACCCCTGCGTTCCTGTTTGCAGCATTTTTATGGTTGCCGGTAAGAGATAGGGCGCAACAATTGCAGGAACAGGACATGACGCCGTTACAGTCAATACAGGTGGCTGGTGATGAAATTGTGCGTGACTATGTCGGTGTTGTATCCCTGCCCAAGCGATTCAGTTTCCCAATGCGCGAGATCTGGCTTAACCAGGTAAGGCTGGAAATACGCAGAGGAAAACGTCCATTACGTTTATTGCAGCAACCTCGTTTTCGCGCCTCCTATGATTTCATGTTACTCAGAAACGAGGCCGGAGAAGAATTACAGGAATTGTGCGGCTGGTGGACGCAGTTCCAGCAGGAAAATGAAGATCAACAACGGCATATGATCAATAAGCTAAAAGGTAAGGGACAGCCTGGTAAAAAACGCCGTCGACGACGTAAACCAAAAATGAGACCGGACTTATGAGCAAGGTCCAGGTTGTGATTGGGCTGGGCAGTAATATGGATAACCCTGTTGAACAGGTTAGACTGGCTTTAAAAAGTCTGTCGCAGCTGCGTGATAGCCAGTTACTCGATCAGTCACCTCTATATAAGAGTAAAGCCATGGTGATGGAAGGCGCGGAGGACCAGCCAGATTACATCAATGCCGTGGCCCTGTTGGAAACTCAGCTATCAGCCAATACGCTCCTGCAGCAATTGCATGATATTGAACATCAGCATGGCCGGATCAGGGAAGAGCGATGGGGACCGAGAACACTGGACCTGGATATTCTTATATATGGTGATGAGCAAATAAATGAACCTGATTTACAGGTACCTCATGCGGGTATTACCGAGCGTAACTTCGTTTTAGTGCCATTACAGGATATGATGGGTGGAGAATTTGTTATTCCTGGAAAAGGAACAGTAGCTGATCTGGTTAATCAATGCTCAGCTGACCGTATGGAAAAATTAACTGATAGTTAGCAGTTTGATGGAAGTAGAACGTCCCAATTTCATTGTTGTTGAAGGTCCAATTGGTATTGGCAAGACGACCCTGGCGCGTCGCCTGGCCGAGAGTTTTGGCTCCGAGTTATTGCTGGAAGGGCCTGAAGATAACCCGTTCCTGGACAAGTTTTACCGTGACCCAAAAAGTGTGGCGTTTCAAACACAGTTATTCTTTTTATTCCAGCGTGCACAGCAAATGCAGGAATTAAAGCAGGGTGACATGTTCCAGCCAGTCAGGGTGGCGGATTTCATCATGGAAAAAGACCGCCTGTTTGCAGAACTGACCCTGGATGCTCATGAATTCAGACTGTATGAACAGGTTTATGATCACGTAACTATCGATGCTCCCAGGCCTGACCTGGTGGTTTACCTTCAGGCGCCGACCGATATTTTAATGAAACGTATCTCCATGCGTGGCAGAAAATATGAGCGCAGTATTGATGCCCACTATTTACAACGTCTCGCTGAAAGCTATATGCGTTTTTTTCATGACTATCACGCCTCACCATTATTAATCGTTAATGCAGCGGAAATAGACCTGGCCAATAATGAAGAACATTATCAAATGTTGCTTGAACAGGTGCTAAAAACAAAAAGTGGTCGCCATTACTTTAACCCCGCTAAAGTTGAATTTTAGAAATGACAACACTTACAGCGACAGATTTAAAACAAATGAAACAACGCGGTGAAAAAATTGCGGTGTTGACGGCGTATGATGCGAGCTTTGCTACACAACTGGAAAATGCCGGTGTTGAAGTGCTACTGGTGGGTGATTCACTGGGTATGGTATTACAGGGACATGAGACAACCTTACCCGTAACTATTGATGACATGGTTTATCATACCTCCATGGTGAGTCGTGTTCGGCAACGCGCTTACCTGGTCAGTGACTTTTCCTACCAAACCTATGAAACGCCTGAGCAGGCATTAACCAGTGCCCAAAAACTCATTGCTGCAGGTGCCGATATGGTCAAGCTGGAAGGTGGCCATGAAATGTTACCGGTCATCAAACATCTTGTTGATAACAGTATCCCGGTGTGTGGACACCTAGGTTTATTACCCCAGTCTGTTGAAAAACTGGGTGGCTATAAAGTGCAGGGCCGTGATGAACAGGGCGCGCAAACCATTATTGATGATGCCATCGCGCTTTCCAGTGCAGGGATTGAGTTGCTGGTACTGGAATGCATACCGGCAGAATTAGCGGCAAATGTGACCGCTGCGATTGATATCCCGACCATTGGTATCGGTGCTGGTCCTGACTGCGATGGCCAGGTGCTGGTTGTGTACGACATGCTGGGTTTATATCCGGGTAAACGTCCCAAGTTTTCCAAAGACTTTTTGCTGGAGCAGGGTGAAGGCAAAGGTGTGGAAGCAGCCTTTAAGGCCTATGTTCAACAGGTTAAGGAGAAGGCTTTTCCCGATATTGAGCACAGTTTCTCTTGAAATTGCTTTTTAAATAATATTTCTTCTCTTCGTCACCCATTTGGGTGATCCACTACTTTGTTTTCTAGTTTAACTTGGCTTGTATTTTCAAATTACTTGCTCTTGGTGCAATACCCTGGGGGAGTAAAAGGAACTAGTGAGTTACAAAACGAGGTTAATAAATGGGGAAAAATACACTGGCATTATTACTTGGTTTTTTTAGTATTTCCATGCTGGTTCAGGCTTCAGAATATATGTCAGCTGAAGAAGTAAAAAAGTTGATGACGGGTAAAACATTTGATGGTGTTTATCTGCCAATAGGCAAACCATTCTCAGCTTATGAATCACCAGATGGTACTCATAATGTTTACTATCCAAAAACGGATAAGCGCAGCAAAAACAGAATATGGTTTATTACTGCTAAAGGTCAGCATTGCACAGCAAATAAAAAATGGCCAGAAGCTCATTGTTCACATCTAAAATATGCTGGAAATGGTGAATATCATAAAATCAATAAAGACGGCAAACATACACATATCCTGACCAACTTCAGGAGAGGCAATCAACTTTAAGTTAAAAGATAAAGGCTGGCTATTATCTGGCCTTTTCTTATTTATAAAATTTTTCTTCACCTTCCGGGCGGGTACGAAACCGGTAGTAACTCCACTGGTATTGTTCGGGTAACTCTTTAACACAATTTTCTACACCTTGATTCAATCCACTTACTGAAGCAGATAGTTCATCTGAATAGACATCTTTGGGTGCGGGTGAAAAGTTAAGTTCATATCCTTGTCCATTGGCTAAACGTTTCGCGTAGGCGAAAACTACTATGGCGCTGGTTTTTTTGATCATGCGGGAAATAAGGGTGCCGGTATAGGCCTGTATATTGAAGAACGGTGCGAACTCGCCATTGCCAAACTTAGGTTCCTGGTCAGGCAGGATGCCAATCATCTCTCCGTTCTTTAATGCCGTAAGCAGTGCTTTAACACCCGTATTATCGGTGGCTACCAGCCTGGCACCGGTGCGTTCCCGGCCATGGCGAACCATGTTATCCAGTTGCTGAAGTTTGGGTGGTTGATAAAGGGTGGTCATGGGATAACGTGAAGCACAGTATAACGATAACAGTTCCCAGTTACCTAAATGTGGAAAAGCCAGGATAACGCCTTTTCCCGATTCAAAAGCTTCTTTCAGGCATTCTTCACCATTGACCTTGATGATCGTGTTCAACACACGTTGTTTATTCCATAGCCACATAGGGGCCACTTCAGTGGTGGTTTTGCCGGTTTCAACCAGGCTGTCATGGATAAGCTTGTGCTGTTGTTGTGCAGTTAATTCAGGGAAGCAATGCTCTATATTGATTTTGGTAATTCGATAATTACGATTGGGAATAACAGTTGCCAGCCAACCGATAAAAGTTCCGACACGCTGGTTATGATGTAACGATATTTTCGACAGCACAATGAATAAGACTTTAAACATTACTGCACGAATTCGGTATTTAACTTTTAAATGTTGTTCGGTCATAGCATGAGTTGAAGAAAATTTTTATCATTATACGGTCGTAATATTATTTAGACTATGCAAACCGCGTTATAATTCTGACCATGAACTTCATCAATACCATTAAAGAGATGCAGAATCTTTCCACTACGTGGCAGCTGGAGGGGCAGCACATTGGTTTTGTGCCGACCATGGGCAATCTTCATGCGGGTCATTTGAGCCTGGTGAAAAAAGCCAGCGAAGTGTGTGACAAGGTGGTTGTGAGTATTTTTGTCAATCCGTTGCAGTTCGATGATGGCCAGGATTTTGCCAGGTATCCACGCACAATTGAGGAAGACCAGGAGGAGTTATCCGCACATAAAGTAGATGCCGTGTTTGTGCCTGATGAACAGGAGCTCTATCCGCTGGGAAAAGAGACAACAACCAAGGTTGAAGTACCCGGTATTTCCAATATCCTGGAAGGCGCCAGCCGTGCAGGGCACTTTGTGGGTGTCACCACAGTGGTCAACAAGCTTTTTAATATCGTTCAGCCTCATATCGCGGTGTTTGGCGAGAAGGATTTCCAGCAATTGCACATCATCAGGCAGATGGTGTCAGATCTGAACATACCAGTTGAGATTATCGGTATGCCAACAGCCCGTGAAGTTGATGGCCTGGCCATGAGTTCGCGCAATAACCGCCTGGATTCTGCCCGGCGTGAGATTGCACCTGTTCTGCACCAGGTACTGGATGAGATGCGCGAGAAAATCCTGCAAGGCCGCGCGGATGTCCCGGTATTGAAGCAATCGGCACTGGAACAGCTAAGCAAAGCTGGTTTTGAGCCTGATTATATTGAGTTGCGTGATGCGACTAATTTGCAGGAACCAACTGATAACACGACTGAAAGGGTGATCCTGGCGGCAGCCCGGCTGGGTGAGATACGCCTGATAGATAACCTGCGGGTCTGACTTTTCCACTTTTGCTCAAAAAACCTACCAATTTTTATGGGGTTAGAGTGGTGAACAGCGGCACAGGCCATGTTAAAATGTGTAGTTCCTGATGTATCTATAGGATGATTTCCATGCTAACCACAATGCTAAAAGCCAAGTTGCACCGTGTTCACGTTACTCATTCTGAACTGGAATATGAAGGTTCCTGTGCAATTGATGGTCATTTACTGGATACTTCCGGGATTCGTGAATACGAGCAGATTGAAATCTATAACATCACTAATGGTGAGCGTTTTACGACTTATGCAATTCGCGCAGAAGACAATTCCGGTATTATTTCGATAAATGGTGCAGCGGCACACAAGGCCAATCCGGGTGACATGGTGATTATCGCGGCTTATGTGGGGCTGGATAATAAAGAGTTGGCAGCATTCAAACCCAAGCTGGTATACGTGGATAAGGATAATCGCATCACGCATACACGCAATACTATTCCGGTTCAGGTTGCCTAATAAAAAAATCGAATTCATAAAAAAGGCCTGTTGAGAAATCAGCAGGCCTTTTTTGTTGCTTGTGGAATAGCGGGCTTACCCCGTATTTCGCATACCCGCAGCAATCGCGTTAATAGTGCGCAGCAGGGGATTGAGCCATTGTACCCGGGTATCATCATCCAGGCTTTCATCACGAACACGTTTAAGTAATGTTAGCTGGATCTGGTTAAGAGGATCCAGGTAAGGATTACGACGTCTAAGCGACAACGCCAGGTGAGGTGTTTCTTCCATCAGTTCATGCAGCTGGGCGGCTTCCAGTACACGCAGGCGAGTACGGCCATATTCAGAATGAATCAGTTTATAAACTTCTTCCGCAGACTCCTGGTTTTCACACAGGGAAACATAGGAATGGGCGATGTGCATTTCCGATTTGAACAGCGCCATGTGCGAGTTACTCAACAGGGCACGGAAAAAGGCCCAGTGATGATACATTTCCTGAAGTTTTTTCAGTTTATCCGGGTCACTATTCACCCAGTTTTCCAGTGCGGCACCGATACCGTACCAGGCGGGTAAGGTCTGGCGCGACTGTGCCCAGCCAAATACCCAGGGTATCGCACGAATAGATGACTTGGCACGTACGGTTTTTTTGCGGTGAGATGGACGTGAGCCAAAATTCATTAAACCGATTTCACTAACCGGCGTGGCCTCGTAAAAATAATCCAGGAAGCCTTCGGTTTCATCTGTCAGGGTACGGTAGTGTTGCTCACCTATCCGGGCAAGTTCTGCCATGATATCCAGGTATTCCCTGCGATCTGAGTTGAGTGAAACAATCAGGTTCTGACTGGCTTTTAACAGCCCACTAACACCCATAGAGAGTTCATAAACAGCTGTTTCAGTGTTGCTGTACTTGTAAGACAGGACTTCACCTTGCTCGGTGAACATGATTTCGCCATGCACGGTACCGGTAGGTTGCGACAGGATGGCATCATAGGTTGGGCCACCACCACGACCTACGGTACCTCCACGGCCGTGGAACATACGAAGCTTGATGTTACGTTTTTTGGCAATCGCCGTGATTTGTTGTTGTGCCTGGTACAGGTTCCAGGCTGAAGCCAGGATGCCGCCATCTTTACAGGAGTCGGAGTAACCCAGCATCACTTCCTGAGTATTACCTGAAGCCTTTAACAGGCTGGCATAACATTCGTTATCCAGTAACAGGTTCATGACCGGGTCGATGTGTGCCAGGTCATCAATGGTTTCAAACAGTGGTGATATGCGCAGTGCACAGAACCATCCATCATCATGCTTGCCGGCCAGCCCCGCTAACCACCCCAGGAACATGACTTCCATAACATGGCTGGCACTATGGGTCATGGATATTACATAGTTACCAAAGGCATTTGGGCTGACTTCGTTACGCATCTGCGTCATTACTTTGAACACATTAAGTGTTTCTGCACTCATGTCTTCAAGTTTTGATTCCTCAACCTGTGGAGGCGGTCCGCTACTGATCATATCTGCCAGTTTTTGCAGGCGTTGTTCTTCATCTAACGCAGCGTAGTCTGAACCGTCCAGTTGCTCGATGATTTCCGTAACTGTATTGGTATGTACGGTGGATTCCTGGCGAATATCCAGGTGAGACAAGAAGAAACCACAAGTTTCGACCAGGCGGATTAAATCCATTAGAGAGCCATCGGCAACGATTTTATCACCATGACTATACAGTGAGTCGCGGATTAGGTAGAGATCGTTCAGCAAGCCTTGTTCATCACTGTAGCCACAACCATCTACATCAGGTTCAAAACCTTCAAGGCGGGACTCAATAGTATTTAAAGCGCATTGCAGGCGGTGTACCATCAAATAAATCTTGCGACGATAGGGTTCCTGGCTGAAGGTCTCTTCGTTGGAGGCATACACTTCAGGTATTTCTGTTTCATCCGCATGTAAACTTTCAACAAAGGCTTCACTGGGTTGGCAAAGCTGGCTGGATTGCGTCAATTCCTTGCTTAATCGCATTAAGCGTTCGTTGTATTCCTGAAGTACCGCCTGGGCCTGCATGCGCATAGCCTTGACCGTGGTTTCAGGTTTTACAAACGGGTTGCCATCACGGTCACCACCAATCCACGAACCAAAGCGCATAAAACTGGGTACGGTAACCTGGTTTGCTTCTTGTTTATAGATACGGTTAACCGCTTTTTCCATGTTGCGATAAGTGTTAGGGATAGCCTGGAACAGGGACTCACGGAAATAGTACAAACCGTTTTTTACTTCATCAATAACATCAAGCTTGCGCACACGCACTTCGTTAGTTTTGTAAAGGATCTGGATGTAACGTTCCAGTTGCTCGGTAATATCGATTTCTTCTGCTTTGGTTAGATCAGAAGCATTGAGTTTTTCACTGGTATTAAAAATACGACGGATCGCTTCCATCACGGTACGACGTTTTGATTCCGTGGGGTGAGCGGTGAAAACCGGGATATAGGCCAGGTGGTCAAACAGGGTTTGCAGTTGTTCAGGTTTTACTCCCTGTTGTTCCATTTCCGCCAGGGTGTGGTCAAACGAGCCACGCCATAATTGATGACCGTCTTCACCAATGTCCCTGGTTCGGTGTTTATGTTGATAGGCTTCTTCGGCAGTATTTGCCAGGCTAAAGTAAATACTGAAGGCACGCACCACGTGAGTCAGTTTTTCTGCATCCAGTGATTCAACCAGTTTGGCCAGTTCCTTGCGCTTGTTGCCGTCATCTTCCTTGCGCAGGTTAATATGACCTTTCCGCAGGGCTTCTACCGCATCAAAAACCTGTTCCCCGGCATGTTCACGCAGAACCTTTCCAAGGATATTACCAAACAGTTTTACCCGGGCACGTAAAGGTTCATCATTGATGGTATTCTGTTTTTTTATAACTTGTACTTCTGCGGTCATATTTCTGTCTAAATTGTGAAATGAGCGGCGCATTATACCTGAGGATGCGCCAGATGGCCTCTTGACAAGCCAATTTCCGGGCTATTTTTACAGCTAAATAAATACCTGAACGGGGCATTTCCGGTTATTTTTCAGCATGATAACATTGGCCGACCATAAAACGATAAATAATGGAACACGGTAGTCCTATTCATGAGTGGGTTAACACAATCGGCCGCATGGCAAGCACTGGAAAGACACCAGAAAGAGATTCGACAGCAACCACTACGAGACCTGTTTGCCGAGGATGAGCATCGGTTTGAGCGTTTTTCGCTCAAATTTAAAGATATCCTGCTCGATTACTCCAAGAACCAGATTTCTGTCGAGACCATGAAATTGCTCTACGAGCTGGCAGACAGCAGGAATTTAAGTCACTGGATTGAGCGTATGTTCAATGGTGATCCCATCAATCACACTGAACAGCGCGCCGTTTTGCATACTGCCTGCCGAAACAGGGGTGATGCGCCTGTGCTGGTTGATGGAAAGGATGTGATGCCCGAAGTCCGCGAGACCTTGCAGCGTATGAAGAAGGTCAGTGACAGCGTTCGAAATGGTGGCTGGAAAGGTTTTAACAAGCGACCCATTCTTGATGTGGTCAACCTCGGGGTAGGTGGTTCTGACCTGGGCCCGGTAATGGTTACTGAAGCCTTGCATCCTTATGGCAAGGCCGGTTTGCGAGTACACTTCGTTTCCAATGTCGATTCCAGCCATATTACTGATACCCTTGATGGCCTGAACCCTGAAACCACGCTGTTCATTGTCTCTTCAAAAAGTTTTACTACCCAGGATACGCTGGCCAATGCCGAGGCAGCACGTGACTGGCTGCTGGCCGTGGCTCCCAACCAGGAAGCGGTGAGTCACCATTTCATTGCGGTATCCAACAACGTGGAGGCAGCTCGCAGCTTTGGTATTGCCGAGGAGAATATTTTTAAAATGTGGGACTGGGTCGGCGGTCGCTACTCATTGTGGTCAGCGATTGGTCTATCCATTGCCATATATATAGGCATGAGTAATTTCGAGCAATTGCTCGAAGGCGCTTATGAGATGGATCAGCATTTTCGCACTGCGCCGTGGCATGAAAACCTGCCAGTGAACCTGGCGCTGATCGGAATCTGGTACACCAATTTTTTTGGTGCCGATACCTATACCATCTTGCCTTATGATCAGCATTTACATCGTTTGCCGGCTTATTTACAACAGGCGGATATGGAAAGTAATGGCAAGAACGTGGATCGTGATGGTTTGTATGTCGATTACAAGACCGGGCCGATTTTATGGGGGGAACTGGGTATCACTGGTCAGCATGCTTTCTACCAGCTGCTTCACCAGGGTACCAAGCTGGTGCCGGCTGACTTTATTGTGCCAATGAAAAGCATGAATCCCATCGGTGATCACCAGAATATCCTGTTAGCTAATTTCTTTGCACAGACAGAAGCATTAATGGTCGGCAAAACCGAGGAAGAAGCTCACCGGGAGCTCGAGCAGGAAGGTCTGTTAGAAAGGCAAATAGATGCACTGTTACCCTACAAGATTTTCCACGGCAATAAACCGAGTAATACCATTTTGTTCAAAGAACTGACACCGAGAACACTGGGTACCCTGATTGCCATGTATGAGCACAAAATATTTGCCCAGGGCATCATCTGGAATATCAATTCCTTTGACCAATGGGGTGTGGAACTGGGTAAGCAATTGACCAAAACTATTTTCCACCAGCTAAAAGCGCGCAAGCCGGTAAATGATCACGATGCCTCGACTAACGGGCTTCTTAATTATTTCTTCGAAAACACGGATTAATTTTTAAAAATGAAGTGGTAGCCGAGGACGGAGTCGAACCGTCACGCCCGAAGGCACAGCATTTTGAGTGCTGCGTGTCTACCAGTTCCACCACTCGGCCATCAGGTAGGGTGCTCGGTAGAGCGGCCGCCATTATAGGCCACCCGGAACATTTGCTCTAGTACTTTAAGGAGCCCAATTTTGATAGTATTTGCCTCCCATGAAGCAAACCTTATTACAAACCAGCGATTTTCATTTTGATCTTCCTGATGAACTCATTGCACAGTTTCCAACTGATCAGCGCGATGCAAGCCGATTACTACTTATGGATGGTAATAGTGGTCAGTATCAGGACAGTTTCTTCAGCCAGTTCATTGATGAATTGCAAACCGGTGATCTGCTGGTAATGAATAACACCCGGGTGATACCGGCACGCTTGTTTGGAAAGAAAGAGACTGGCGGTAAACTAGAAGTGTTGATAGAGCGCTTGATAGACACACAAAATGTGCTCGCACATGTTCGTGCCAGTAAATCACCAAAACCGGGTACAACACTTTTATTTGATAACGATTATCGTGCTGAGGTGATTGATCGTGAAGGTGATTTATTTAAATTGTATTTTGAAGTTGATGATATCAA
This sequence comes from Gammaproteobacteria bacterium, assembly GCA_037388705.1. Classification (GTDB taxonomy): domain Bacteria; phylum Pseudomonadota; class Gammaproteobacteria; order UBA6429; family Thiohalophilaceae; genus JARRJY01. The sequence goes on along the minus strand of JARRJY010000016.1, from coordinate 12,522 downwards.
GGCCGTGTTAAATGACATTGGTCATATGCCGTTACCCCCTTATATTCAGCGTGAAGATAACGATACTGATCAATCCCGCTATCAAACCGTTTATGCACAACATGTGGGTGCTGTAGCAGCCCCGACAGCAGGACTTCATTTTACTGAGCAGTTAATCGAAAAAATAAAACAAAAAGGCATTGAAATTGCTTATGTCACCCTGCATGTGGGGGCAGGAACGTTTCAGCCGGTACGAGTTGATAATATTACTGAACACGAGATGCATGCTGAATGGATCAAGGTGGATCAACTGGTGTGTGACAAGGTCAATAATACCAAGGCAAGAAGAAGGCGAGTTATCGCGATAGGAACCACCAGCGTACGCAGCCTGGAAAGTGCAGCCAGTCATTCGCAGGGAAATGCTCTGGAACCTTATGAAGGTGACACGGATATTTTTATTACACCCGGGTATGAGTTCAAGGTTGTCGATGCCCTGTTAACCAATTTTCATTTGCCGGAATCCACCTTACTAATGTTGGTATGTGCTTTTGCTGGTTATGAAAATATTATGAAGGCATATCAGCATGCAGTTGAGGAAAAATATCGCTTCTTCAGTTATGGAGATGCCATGTTTTTAACCCGACAACAAACGGCGTAAACTTGATGTATGAAGTTTGAATTACTTGCCAATGATAATGATGCTCGACGTGGACGGTTAACCTTTACACGTGGCGTGGTTGAAACACCTGTTTTCATGCCAGTGGGCACCTACGGCACGGTCAAGGCAATGACACCAGAGGAATTAAAAGATCTGGGTGCACAGATCATCCTTGGTAATACTTTCCACCTGATGTTGCGGCCTGGCACGGAAGTAATTCAAAAGCATGGCGACCTGCATGATTTCATGCACTGGGATGGTCCTATACTCACAGATTCTGGCGGCTTCCAGGTATGGTCTCTGGGTGAGCTTAGAAAAATTACCGAACAAGGTGTGAAATTCAGTTCACCGGTTGATGGCAGCAAGGTTTTTCTGGGGCCTGAAGAGTCCATGCAGGTCCAGCGTGAACTGGGATCTGACATCGTGATGATTTTCGATGAATGCACCCCGTATCCTGCCACAGAAAAAGAAGCACGCGATTCCATGGAATTGTCATTGCGCTGGGCCAGGCGATGCAAGGAAGCCCATGGCGATAATCCATCTGCATTGTTCGGTATTGTCCAGGGGGGCATGTATGAACATTTACGTGATGAATCATTGGCTGGATTGGTCGATATCGGTTTTGATGGTTATGCCATTGGAGGCTTATCGGTCGGTGAACCCAAGGAAGATATGCTGCGGGTGATTCAACATCTGAATCCTAAAATGCCAAAAGACAGGCCACGTTACTTAATGGGGGTTGGCACACCTGAGGATCTGGTCGAGGCTGTTCGTCGTGGCATTGATATGTTTGATTGCGTAATGCCGACACGTAATGCCCGGAATGGTTATTTATTCACCAGTGAGGGGATGTTACGTATCCGTAACAGCAAGCACCAGATGGATACCCGGCCGCTTGATGAGAGTTGTGATTGCTATACCTGTCAAAATTACAGCAGGGCTTATTTGCGCCATTTAGACAAAACCGGTGAAATTCTCGGGGCACGGCTAAACACGATTCATAATTTGCATTATTATCAGAAACTTATGGCTGGTCTGAGAAATGCAATTGCCGAGCAACGGCTGGATCAATTTGTCGCGGAATTTTATGTAAAACGAGGTCAGCCGGTGCCTGTTATGCCATAATACGGCACTTGAAAAACGGCAGGATTGTAAACATATCAATCTGACATAACGAATAAATACACAAGGGTAATGAAATGAGCTTTTTTATTTCCGAAGCAATGGCCGAAGCGGCTCCAGCAGCGCAACAGGCTGATCCAATGTCGTCACTGATTTTCTTCGGTGGCATGATTTTAATTTTCTATTTCCTGTTAATTCGTCCCCAGCAAAAACGAGCTAAAGAACATCGCAACATGGTTGAAGCCCTGAACAAAGGGGATGAAGTGGTTACCAATGGCGGTCTGCTGGGTAAAATCATTGAAGTAGGTGAACAGTATATTACCGTCGAGCTGGCGGATAACGTGCAGGTAAAAATGCAAAAAGCGGCAGTTGGCTCAATTTTACCAAAAGGCTCGATAAAAGCCGCCAATAAAGAATAATTGATAACAATAATATTCTATTAAGAGTCAGTGGCTACACTGACTCAATCAAATACCACGGAAAACCAGCAGTATGTTAAATCGATATCCACTCTGGAAGTATTTACTGATTCTGATCATCATCGTGATCGGCAGTGTTTATGCACTACCAAACTTATATGGTTCTGATCCTGCCTTGCAGATTACCGCTGGCCGAAATGTCACGGTAAATGAGAAAACGCAAAGCAAAATTTCAAAAATTCTTGAAGCAGAAAATATCCCTGTACGCCGCATCGTCCTGGATGATACCGGTTTACTGGTTCGCTTTGAATCAGTCGATGATCAGCTTAAGGCCAGTGAATTAGTTCGACAGCAACTGGGTAGTGATTACATTGCTGCACTCAACCTGGCATCCGCATCACCAGCGTGGCTTGAATCAATCGGGGCATTACCCATGTATCTTGGCCTGGACTTACGTGGGGGGTTGCACTTTTTAATGGAAGTGGATACCGAGCTTGTTATTAACCAGGCCCTGGAACGTTATATCAATGACCTGCGAGGTTTATTAAGAAGTAACAAAATACGTTATTTATCGATTGTACAAAAGGGTGAATCTATTCAGCTTAAATTCCGTAAAGCTGAAGTGCGAGATGAGGCGGTATCAGCTATCAAATCAGAATACCGTGAAATGTTGCTGGATGAAGATGAGCAGGATGGTGCTTTTCTTATTACCGCAAGGTTATCTGAAGCAACATTACTGGAACTTAAAAAATCTGCCTTAAAGCAAAACGTCACTACCTTGCGTAATCGTGTAAATGAAATCGGTGTCGCCGAACCTGTGATTCAACAACAGGGTGACAGTCGAATCGTGGTGCAATTACCGGGTATTCAGGATAGTGCGCGTGCCAAAGAAATTCTAAGTGCGACTGCGACACTGGAATATAGGTTAGTTGATGTGGAACACAACGTTATGGAAGCCGTTAACGGAAGAGTGTTCCCGGGTTCACGATTATATTATGAACGTGATGGTCAACCAGTATTACTGAAGAAACGTGTCATTATTACCGGCGATCGGATTACCGGTGCAACTTCGGGTTTTGATCAGGATTCCGGTAGCCCGGCAGTATTTGTTAATCTTGATGGTGCGGGTGCCCGCATCATGGCCAGGACCACGCAGGAAAACCTGAAAAAACCCATGGCCGTGGTATTTATCGAACATAAAACGGAAACAAAACTGGTTGATGGTAAGGAAGTGGTAACCACGCGCAAGGTGGAAGAAGTCATCAGCGTAGCCACGATTCAGAGTGTGTTCAGTAAACGTTTCCAGACAACTGGTCTGGATAGTGCCAAGGAAGCGCAGAACCTGGCGCTGCTATTACGTGCTGGCGCCCTGGCGGCACCTATCAGGATTGTTGAAGAACGTACTATCGGCCCAAGCCTTGGGCAGGATAATATTGATACCGGTACCAAGTCGGTCGTCATTGGCCTGTTGTTTGTTGTGGCTTTCATGGTAGTGTGGTATCGCGGTTTTGGACTGGTGGCGAATGTCGCACTCGGTATTAACATGGTGCTAATCATTGCCCTGTTATCCATACTACAGGCAACGCTGACTTTACCAGGTATAGCCGGTATTGTACTAACGGTTGGTATGGCCGTAGATGCCAACGTACTGATATTTGAACGTATTCGCGAAGAGCTGCGAGTAGGTAATTCACCTCAATCAAGTATCAATGCTGGTTATGAAAAAGCCTTATCCACCATTGCTGATGCTAACATCACTACACTAATTGCTGCAGTGGTGTTGTATATTTTTGGTACTGGTCCGATTAAAGGTTTCGCCATAACCTTATCCATTGGTATTTTAACCTCGATGTTCACTGCTATTATGGGAACACGTGCCATCATTAACCTGGCCGTGGGTGGACGTAAAATCAAGAAACTGTCGATTTAAGGGAGAACAAACAATGCAGATTTTCCAAAAAACTCCCGAATTTAATTTTATGGGTAAACGAAAAATCGCAATAGCATTTTCAACAATGTTGGTGATTATCGCTATTACCGCTATCGCACTACGTGGACTGAACTTCGGCCTGGATTTCACTGGCGGTACCTTGATTGAAGTCGGTTATTCCCAGTCCGTGGATTTAACGAAAGTTCGTAATGCACTGGAGCAGGCTGGGTTTAAAGATGCAACGGTGCAACACTTCGGTACGGCAAAAGATGTGTTAATACGCATTGCTCCGGATGCAGAGATTGTGCAAAGCGACCTGGCTGATAAAGTAATACGGACATTGCAAGCGGAAAACGAAGATGTACAAATGCGTCGCCAGGAGTTTGTTGGGCCACAGGTAGGTGATGAACTGCGTGATGATGGCGGTCTTGCCATGATCATCGCACTGGCGTTTATCCTGGTATATGTAATGGCACGGTTTGAATACCGTTTTGCACTGGGTTCCATTGCAGCGCTGATACATGATGTAATTATCGTGGTGGGCTGTTTTGCGCTCTTCCAGTGGGAATTTGATTTGACCGTACTTGCGGCGGTGCTTGCTGTAATCGGTTATTCATTGAACGATACAATAGTTGTTTTTGATCGTATTCGTGAGAATTTCCGGGTACTACGTAAAGATACAAATATTGATGTGATAAATGTATCGTTGAACCAGACTTTATCCCGCACGATGATGACATCAATTACTACTTTACTGGTTGTGGTTGCTATGTACCTGTTTGGTGGGGAATTGATCCATGCATTTTCACAGGCGCTGATCGTTGGAATACTGGTTGGTACTTATTCATCAATATACGTGGCCAGTAGTACGACAGTTGCATTGAATATAACTCGAGAAAGTTTAATGCCGGTTGAGAAAGAAGGGGCTAATCAGGAAGGCCAGTATATTGAATAATTGGTAAGTGACTCAGAGCTTTTCTATCTATGATTTCTGTCCGATAAATGTTCGTTCACTATTTCAAATTTTCGCTATATCTTTTTCTTTTGGTAACAAGCGTTAAGTATCTTCTCGGTTATATAGCGGGTTTATCAGAAAGCACCAATAGAACCAGAACTCTCCTGATAATTTTCATACTGGCCATTGTTGCATGTTCCAGTTTATACCTTACTGCCAACTATGCATCCAAATATATGTTTCCTCACCATAATATTCTAGGCCGGTAATTTTATTGTTATTGCCAGGCCAGTAGGAAAATTATCAGCTATTTCAAGTTTAGCAGATAGAATATTGGCACATTGCTGTACAATGGAAAGGCCTAGTCCGCAGCCACTGATATTATTTCTATTGGGAATGCGATAAAAACGATCAAATACACGTTGTTTTAAGTCCTGATTAATTCCCGGCCCGGTATCAACAATGCTTAGCGTAATATATTTTTTCACCCGCTTGATAGTTATATTGATATTTCCGTTATCAGGAGTGTATTTAATTGCGTTATCAAGAAGATTGCCAAGTAGCATGGATAGAACAGTCGTTTCTGTATTAATCTGAATGTCGTTATCCCCATCAAGGCCAATATCAATATTCTTGTTAATTGCCAGGTTAGCATATTGAGCAATAATTTCGGCAACAAAGTTATTGAGATTTATCGAGGTTTTAGTAATTTCGGTTTTTTCCTGGTTGAGCCGGGCCAGGGAAAGTAATTGCTGAACAATATGAGTTGCCCTGTCAACACCTTCGATAATTTGTTTGATGGCATGTTGTCTTTCCTGATTGTTTGACGATCGCATCGCCACTTGCGCCTGTGTTTTCAGGGCTGCAAGTGGAGTACGTAATTCGTGGGCAGCATCATCGGTAAAATTTCTTTCTTTTTGTAAAGCATCTGCCAGTTGAACCAGTAAATCGTTAAGAGCAGTTGCCAGAGGATTTATTTCTGCAGGTAATGAATCTGAAGTGACAGGTTTGAGGTTGCCAGGACTACGTTGGCTGATTTCCTGAGTAAACTGTAATAATGGAGATAGGCCGCGCCCGACACCAAACCAAATCATGAATGTTAAAATAGGTAGAGACACTAATGATGGCATGATAAGGCGTTGACTGATTTTTCCTGCTAATTCATTCCGTATATCATATCGTTCACCTATCTGGATAACATATTGATTATTGTTGTCCCATAAACTGAATACACGCCATGTCCCATCATCATGTTTTACATCAGCAAATCCTGAATTTTCAGGAGTAAGTGCTTTTTCTGAAAGAGCAACAACAGGGGAAGCAGCTGAATGTAAAATTTTTTGTTTATTGTTGTTCCATATCTGAAAAGCTATTTTACGTTCATATTCATGTCCATAGGCAGTAACTTCTTCCCGTTCATGATTACCATTCCCGTTCATGTGTAATAGCGGGATATGAGCCTGGGAATCGAGGAATGCCTGTACTGATGCAGGATTAATATGTTGCAGTCTGTCCAGAGCTTTTGCCTGGATGAAGCGGGCAGATTGTGCAAGCTGGGCATCAAACAATTCCTGAATTTCATAGCGGGCATCAAGATAACTTCTTACAATAGAAACACTTCCCACCAAAATAATTATGAGCAACAGCGTGAAAATTAATCTCTGTCGAATAGAAGAGAACATTATTTACGTCTGTTTATCAATCATGTATCCAATACCACGAATGGTACGAATGAAGTCTTTACCAATTTTTTTACGTAAATTGTGTATAAAAACTTCCAGGGAATTACTTTCTATTGAGCTGTTCCAGCCATACAAAATTTCTTCAAGCCGTGATCTTGGTATGACCCGGCCTGCATTGCTTAATAAATAATGTAGTAGGGTAAATTCATGAGCTGAAACTTTAAGTGGTTCGTCTCTGAATTTTACGGAATGTGCAGCAGGATCAAGTGTAAGTTCTCCATGAACCAGTACAGGACTACTATGGCCACTATGCCGGCGTTGTATTGCACGTAGCCGTGCACAGAGTTCATCAAGGTCGAAAGGCTTCACCAGGTAATCATCAGCACCACTATCAAGACCGGTAATTCTGTCTTCGACAGTATCCCTTGCGGTGAGAATCAGGACCGGGACATCATCATTTCTTTTACGGAGTTTCTTTAATACCTCCAGTCCAGAATGATCAGGCAGGCCAATATCCAGTACAACCAGGTCAAAAGGATTACTTTTTAATGCGGAATCTGCACTGTGACCATCTTTTAGCCACTCAACAGTATATCCTGACATCGATAGACCAGCTTTGAGGCCGTCTCCGAGCAGTTCATCATCTTCAACTAGTAATAGGCGCATATTTTATTATGTAATGCAGAGGTCACATTTTTATTTTATAAGAAGTTTAACTTTTTTTCCTTAAGGATTCCTTAAGGTTTGCCTGCCATAGTCAGATCTTACAAGGAATTACTGAATCATAAGTCAGTTTTAAGGAAATATCTCCATACTTTATTTAGTTAACTAATATTGTGAATAAAAAATGAGTCGACACATTCAATCTATATTTAAAACATTACTTTATCTGCTGGTTTTACAGGCACTATGGGTAACACCTGCACATGCCATGGAGCAGGTAACATTCAGCACCAAAAATGGTGATATGCACCTATCTGATTTTAATGGCCAGGTAGTATACGTCGATTTCTGGGCATCATGGTGTAAGCCGTGCCGAAAATCATTCCCCTGGATGAATAACCTACAAAAACGCTTTGCCAATAAAGGGTTGAAGATAATTGCAGTAAATGTTGATAAGGACAAATCTTTGGTTGAGCAGTTTCTGAAAAGCTACCCGGCAAATTTCATTGTAGCTTACGATCCCGAGGGACAATTAGCGAGTCAGTTCAAGGTCAAGGGAATGCCAAGTACCTATATTTTTGACCGGTATGGCAATTTAAAAACCTCGCATATTGGTTTCAGAAACAAAGATAAAAATATGCTGGAATCGATTGTCGAGTCAGCAATTTCTCATAAAAAATAAGAGGTTGTAGGTAATGAGTAAATTACTACAAGTAATAATATTGAGTGTGCTTGTCCTTTCTGGGTGCTCTTCTTTGGGCGTGCAGCCTTGGGAACGAGATCTGTTAGCACAGAAAAAAATGCAGCTGGACCCTTATCCCCTGGATACCTATCTTGATGAGCATATTTATTACAGTAAAGAAAGTTCAAGTGGTGGTAAAGGTGTTGGTGGTGGAGGTTGCGGATGCAATTAAAGAACTAAAAATCAGTTCGTAGTTCATTAGCAATGGCTACATCTTCCATGCTGGCTGCTTCTATGCAACCTGCTGCTGCCGCCGATGGTAATGCTTCATGGGAGATGGATAGTGCTTTGTTATTTTATTCAGAGAAGGATCGTGTCAGTGTGATCGAACCTGTTATCAGGGCCCGAAAAGAAATTGGTGAAGATGAATTTCTAAACCTTCGTCTCGTGCTTGATTCATTAACCGGTTCATCTGCTAATGGAGCTATTCCCCAAAGCACACCACAGACATTCACTTCTCCATCTGGTGACGGAACTTATACAACACCAGCAAATGAAACGCCGTTAGATCCAACTTTTCACGATACCCGTGTAGCATTTAGTATCGACTGGGAAAAACCGGTTAATAAGACACTTCGTGCCATTTATTCAGCGAATATTTCCAAAGAGTTTGATTATACATCGCTGGGTGTGTCAGCCCAGTATGCCTGGGACTTTAACCAACGAAATACAACTTTTACCGCAGGTGTTTCCTATAACCTGGACACAGTAAACCCGGTAGGCGGTATACCTGTGGGTATGACGGCCATGCCAACCACAACGGCTGTGTCAAAAGCGTCTACTGACTCGGAGGACACCAAAAACGTGGCTGAGTTATTGCTTGGGATTACACAGGTCATCGATCGTCAAACGTTAATGCAATTCAATTACACTTATGGAAATGATAGTGGTTATCTTACCGATCCTTACAAGATTCTCAGTGTAGTAGATGGTTCTGGTAACCTGAGAGCCGTTGATCCTTATCTTTATGAAAGTCGTCCGGATTCCCGAACACGCCATGCATTATATTGGAAAACAGTTCATCAGTTTTCTGAAGACGTGGTCGATTTCTCATACCGGTATTTCTGGGATGACTGGGGTATAAAGTCACACACTTTTGATGTGAGGTATCGATACCAGTTAAGTGGTGGTAACTACTTGCAACCGCATTTTCGCTATTATTCTCAGGACGAAGCGGATTTCTATAACTACAAGTTAACCGATGGCTCTATACCTGACTATGCTAGTGCTGATTACCGCTTAGGAAAGCTCACCAGTACTACGTATGGTATCAAGTATGGTATGGCACTGGATAAGCAAAGCGAGTTTAGTGTTCGTGCTGAGTTAATGAAACAATCTGTTGATGCCGAGGGCCCGTTGCCTGATGTTGATGCAGCAATCCTGCAATTTAACTATTCATTCCTGTTTTAGGAAAAAGGGAAAATTATTGATAAACTGGGGGCATGAAAATGCCCCTTTTTTATTGTCAGGATCTTACCCTGTGACTGATATAAATGTCGAATTGCTTGATGGTTATGTTCGTGGCCAGTTCATGGCCATGGCCAGTCCTTGTGAAATTCTTATCGAGAAAACTAATCGTGAGGAAGCACTGAAACTGGTGGAAACGGCACACCAGGAAGTAATACGTATTGAACAAAAGTTTAGCCGGTATCGAAATGACAACATAGTATATAAGATTAATCATTCAGCTGGCAGACCTGTAGAAGTAGATGAGGAAATGTCGGTTCTGCTTGATTATGCTGAACAATGTTATGATATAAGTGAAGGCCTGTTTGATATTACTTCAGGCGTTTTGAGAGAAATCTGGCAATTTGATGGCAGCGATAATGTCCCCTCCGAAAAAGCTGTTTCCGAGATATTACCCCGTATAGGCTGGAAGAAAGTTCAGTGGGAAAAACCTTATCTTACTTTACCAGAAGGCATGGAAATCGATCTGGGAGGTATTGGTAAGGAGTATGCCGTTGACAGAACAGCCCTGATTCTTCAGCAACACCGGCCCCAAAAAAATGGTAAGGGTTGGGTAGTCGGGGTAGAAGATCCGGATGAATTGTTATACAAAAAAGAAAACTCAATAAAGGAATACGCGTTGTTGCAGGGTGGATTAGCCACAAGCGGAGATGCACGCCGCTATCTAATAAAAAATGATATTCGATATGGGCATATACTAAATCCAAAAACAGGGTGGCCAGTATTGGAGGCACCACGTTCAATAACGGTTGCAGCAGGTACCTGCACTGAAGCCGGAATATTATCGACATTGGCAATGTTGCAGGGAAAGAACGCGGAGAATTTTCTCAAAGAGCAGGGCGTGACATACTGGTGTATAAGGTGATCTTCTGAATGGAACAATTTAAACTTGATGAACAACTGGTAAAAGGCAGCTTTATTCTAGGTGAACTGGATACAAACCTGTTATTGTTAATGAATAACAAGGTTGCACCCTGGTTTATACTGGTTCCACAAGTGGCAGGAGTTACAGAGTTATATGAGCTTGATACGGATACCCAACTATCCCTGTTAAATGAAATTAATCAATTGTCCAGGTTTGTAACGGAAAAGTATACTGTTGATAAGCTAAATGTTGCAGCTATTGGAAATATTGTAAAACAGTTACACATTCATGTGGTTGCAAGAACAGAAAAGGATAACTGTTGGCCAGGCGTAGTGTGGGGTACGGATTTTGATGAAACTTATACTGAAGAAGAAGTAGAAAATCTTATCAATCTACTTTGTGATAAGTTGCCGGGCTTTTCCAGAACTTAACCAGGAAAAGCGACAAAAGCATTACTGGATAATCGTAGTATAAACGTTTTCTCTAAAACCGATTTTTTTCTGGTAATTAACACAGGTAATATGTTCAACCCGTGTTTTGGTTTGTATTTTGTTCATATGTATTACGCAGGTGTCTACTGGTGTACTTTCAGCAGAAAATACCACGTAAACCTGAAAATCTGTGTCGTTCAGTTTTTTTACACCAGCTGTTTGAATAAAGTCAGCGTCGCTGAATCGAGTCTTTAAATAATCTGTCGCCGTCTGTTCAATTGAATCAGTATCAACAATATGTTCGTTAGAAGAAGATTGAACAGGTTGTTGAAAATTAATAATTGATGACGCTAAAAGTACGGTCAAAAACTGCATTACTAATTTCCTACCAAATTAACAAGTATTAGTGAATTCTAATATAGAAAGTATCGACAGGTAAATAGGATTCTTTAGAAAAATTAATAAATATATGACCACGGATGTTGTTGGGGGTAGGTGTTTTCCAGTGCCTGTGGG
>JARRJY010000016.1:0-1014 GCA_037388705.1 Gammaproteobacteria bacterium | reverse complement strand
ATGCTGATTTGCTGTGCATGCAATACACACTTTCACAGCAAAATCAGCCTGTTAGATTGCTAGAAGCTGGTGAATATTCCGAGCGTGACATTGGTAATGTCAGCATCAGCCACATCACCATAGTGCTGAAATGCAATCCGGCCACCAAAATTTTGACTGAAGTGCATATCCAGACCAACCCCGAAAGTAACCGAAGTCCCACTATCCGAACCAACTGGAACACCAAAAAGAACACCTTCTGCATCCCACATGTACAAACCAAGTCTTCCGAAAAGTTCCAGGGTATTTCCCGTGGGCATTTTGCCGACAACTGAAACCTCTAAACCATCAACTTCCACATGGGCAGAGGAAAAACCTGTTACCTCAAATTCACCCAGATCGGTATAGCCAAACTCGATAGCCATTTGGTCACTTAAGTTATTGCCTGCATAGATTGAAAGTGTGTCTGAGTCTTCATAACCACTAAAATCTACGTCACCGGATCCAATATTAATACCACCATAGAAAGATGATTGAGCAGCATAGACAGTTGGGCTGATTGCTGTCATGACAAGTAAAGCAAGAATAAGGGTGAAAGGTTTGGCTAAGGTCTTGTTATCCATCATTTTGTATTTCCCTTTATTAAAAATAAAATATACCAACATTTTTTATAAGGATAGATGGTGCAACCAAAATATCTATATTTTTTACTGTATTATTTTAGTTGCGAAATGGGGGGGAGAATAATAATTACGTTACTGGAATTTTTTTATTTCATCCAGTGGGTCGCTCTCATCCATTTTAGGGCGGACCATCCTGCATACACTGCTGACTTTGTTTTCACATTCATCAGCCTCTACACCCTTGATGGTGTTTTCTGCCCAGACAGCGGCAATAGCCCACAGGATGAGTCCGAGTGATAGAGTACCCCAGCTTATGGTTTCCAGTTCTGCAGGGCCACCAAAAAAGGCATAGATGATGCTGGTAATGCCTGCAACCCAGAAAACACCGATGGGAGCCGCACAACAGCCGGCG
>JARRJY010000015.1:11377-36571 GCA_037388705.1 Gammaproteobacteria bacterium | reverse complement strand
TATCAGCGCGGTGTAGAAATTCATCAAAAAACAGCTGTTACTGCCATTGTAGAAAAAGATGGTCGAGTTACCGGGGTGCAAACCAATCGAGGTTTTATCCAGTGCAACAAGGTGGTTTCCATGGTAGCGGGTTCTACGCCGCGAATTACCAGCATGCTTGGTCTACAAACACCCATCGAAATTTTTCCTTTACAGGCCTGTGTGAGTGAACCGGTTAAGCCTTTTCTTGACACCATTATTGTATCCGGATCGTTACACGTATATGTCAGCCAGTCTTCACGTGGTGAGTTGGTGATGGGGGCCTCCGTGGATCCCAGTGTTTTACATAGCACGCGCTCCAGTTTTGATTTCGTTGAAGAGCTTGCCGACAAGATGCTTGACCTTTTCCCGTTTACCGGACGTTTGCGTGTGATGCGCCAATGGGCAGGCATGAGTGACATTACCCCGGATTTTGCGCCCATCATGGGAAAAACACCTGTTGAAGGTTTTTACCTGGATGCAGGTTGGGGAACCTGGGGTTTCAAGGCGACACCAGTTAGTGGCAAAACCATGGCAGATACCGTGGTGAATGATCGTAACCATGAACTGATCGAACCATTCAGGTTTGATCGTTTCCGTGAATTTGACCTGGTTGGCGAACGTGGTGCTGCCTCGGTCGGTCATTAAAGGGTTTCAATTATGAAGTTAATACCTTGCCCTGATTTAGGTCCACGACCACGCAATGAATTTGATTACGGTGGTGAGGTTCGCAGGCCACCGCTTGATGCTGATGATAAATGTTGGGCCGAGTATGTTTATAACCGATCAGGTCAACCGGGAGTATTACGTGAATGGTGGTATCACCGGCCAACTGGTAACTGGTACGTGTTTGAGCGTGATACACAGCGCGATGAGTTTTTAATAAGTATTCCATTAAAGGAAGTGCAGTATGCGTTACCGTCTGACGAAACAACCGCTTGAGTGGATCGATCGTCAACACAAGCTTCGTTTTAGCTTTGAAGGAAAAACTTTCGAAGCGTTCGAGGGTGACGTGATCAGTAGTGCGCTATGGGCTAACAATGTGCGCATGCTAGGACGTAGTTTCAAGTATCACCGTCCACGTGGCCTGTTATCGCTGGCTAACCATGATGTAAACGTCATGCTGCAAAGTGATAACGATACACATATCCGCGGTGATGTGCGTGCTGTGCAGGAAGGTGAAAGTTATTACGCAACCAATACACAAGGCGGTTTAAAGCAAGATCGATTTAAATGGCTGGGTAAGTTGTCAGCGATGATGCCGGTAGGTTTTTACTACAAGGCATTTCATTCACCACGTTTTTTATTCCCGTTATGGGAAACCATCATTCGTCGTGCCGCGGGTATCGGAAAAATAAATACCGACTGGAAACGTCGTTTTACCCCCAAGTGGTATGAACATGCCGATGTGCTGGTGGTCGGTGCGGGTCCTTCGGGTATACAGGCAGCACAGAATGCCGCGGAGCAGGGTATGAAAGTGATCCTTGCCGATGAGAATAAACATATTGGTGGCAGTCTGGATTACCAGTGGGTCAATGATACCGATGCTGCCGTGATTCGCCAGCCGCTGAAACAACAGGTCCTCGATCATCCATTAATCACGGTAAAAACAGAAACCGTGGTTGGCGGTTATTACGCAGATAACTGGATACCGTTAAGTGGCCCGGAAGGCATTGCCAAGCTACGGGTCAAAGCCGTGATCGTGGCCAGTGGTTTACTGGAGCAACCGGCAGTATTTCATAACAACGATTTACCGGGTGTGATGTTAATGTCGGCGGCGCAACGCCTGGTAGCACGTTATGCCATCAAGCCGGGTAACAAGGCCGTGGTACTGGTGGCTAACGAAGAAGGCTACCGCGGTGTAATGGACATGTATAAAGTGGGTATCGAGATCCAGGCCGTAGTTGATCTGGAACCAGCTGAAGCACATTCTGAATGGGTCGCGTTACTCAATGAAAAAGGTATTACCGTTTATAGTGAATACACGGTTAATGAAGCCTGTGGTAAGGACAGTCTTGATGCCGTTGTCATTGGTCCGATAGATCAACCCGGCATAGATACAACACGTATTGACTGTGACCTATTATTAATGAGTGTGGGCTGGAGCCCGGCCGCACACTTGCTTTACCAGGCTGGTGGTAAGCTTGGTTATGATAAGACTTTGAACCAGTTTGTTCCCGGTACGTTGCCTGCAGGGATTTATGCCTGTGGACGTGTTAACGGCGTATTCAAACTTACAGAGCAACTGAAAGATGGCGAACGAGCGGCACAGCAATGCGCGGCTTTTATTCGTGGTGATAATGCTAGTTATGATGAAGGTGCATTTCGTGACGAGTTATCACATTCATCTGGCTGGCCAATCGTGGCGCATCCAGATGGTAAGAACTTTGTTGACTTCGATGAAGACCTGCAACTGGATGACCTGCTTAACGCTGCGAAGGAAGGTTTCGATAACATCGAGTTATTAAAGCGTTTCTCTACCGTGGGCATGGGTCCCAGCCAGGGAAAACATGCCAACATGAATGCGATTCGTATACTGGCAAAAACCCTGGGACAGGATATCGATCAAACCGGCTCTACCACCGCGCGACCATTTTATCATCCAGTGCGTCTTGACGACCTGGCTGGCACCCGTTTCCGTGTGCATCGTGTTAGCGCCATGCACCAGCAACATATAAAACATCAGGCAGTATTCATGGATGCCGGTACCTGGCAGCGCCCGGAATTTTATGGTGACAAGGCGCGACGTGAAACTATGATCCGTGAAGAAGTGCAGGCGGTCCGTGAAGGGCTTGGACTTATCGATGTGTCCACACTGGGCAAGATTGAAGTGATGGGTCCTGACGCAGCATGTTTACTGGATACCATGTATACCATGCGCATGACCAACATCAAGCATGGCATGACACGTTATGCTCTTATGGTGGATGAGTCCGGTGTTATCATTGATGATGGTATCGTCGGTAAAATTTCTGATAGCCATTACTATCTCACCGCAACCACCAGCCACGCGGATATTACTTATCGCATGTTAAGCCGTGCCATTGCTGAATGGGGGTTGGATGTACGCCTGTCTAATCGTACCGGGCAACAGGCGGCAGTTAATCTTGCCGGTCCATATAGTCGCGAGTTACTTGCACCACTAGTTGATATTGATATCAGCGATGAAGCTTTTCCTTATCTAGGCATTCGCGAGGCTAACGTCCAGGGAATTCCTGCGCGCCTGATGCGTGTCGGTTTTGTCGGTGAACTGGGTTTTGAAATTCATGTTCCCTATAACCAGGGTGAAAGCCTGTGGCAATTACTGATGGAAAAGGGAAAGCAATACGGGATACGTCCATTCGGCGTTGAAGCGCAACGTCGTCTGCGCATGGAAAAAGGTCACATTATTGTTGGCCAGGATACGGATGGTCTGACCACGCCATATGAAGCAGGCATGCCCTGGGCGGTTCACCTGAAGAAAACCTTTTTTGTTGGTCGCCAGACTCTGGCGATCATGAAAGACAACACCGATCGTGTGCTGGTTGGTTTCCAGTTAGCAGCAGATGGCGCGTCGACTGAAGTACTCGAATCACACCTGGTGATCGACAATGGAGAAATCAGGGGACGGGTAACCAGTGTCGGTTACAGCCCATCTTGCCAACGGGTGATTGGCATGATCATGCTCGACAAGCAGCTGGCTGATATCGGTACACCTTTATGCATAAGAACCACCTCGGGTGACATGGTGAAAGCAGAGCAGGTCAGCATGCCGTTCTATGATCCGGATGGCCTGCGCCAGAAGCCTCAACTTGACAAGGATGCAGCCTGATGATTCCTGTAGCCCTTCAAGTTGAACAGCTACCTTTAACCCTACTGGTCGGGTGTGATGTACCCGAGGTGTTACAGGCTAATGGGTATGACTTACCTGAATTGATGCAAGTAGCGCGTTTACCCGATGGTTTCCTGGTTCGCACCGGCAAGGATGAATTCCTGTTGCAATCAAGCAAGCCTTTAGTTGCCAACTTACCTTCATGCTGGACTTACCCGCGAGTGGATCAAGCCTTTGTTTTGCAGGGTGAGCACTGGCGAGAAGTGATGGCCTATATCTGTCACATGGATATGGGACAGGTAAAAACCGATGACTGGTTGATGATGTCCGTTGCCGGGGTAAATGCCTGGGCAAGGGTTTTAGAAGAAGGACTGTTACTGGGGTGTGATCCGAGCCTGGGTGAGTACCTGCATCACACACTCAATGAAACCGTTAACAGGGTTAATGAAAAGTTTATTAAATAAGAGAGGGCATAACGATGACGGCTGATGAGATTGATAAGTTAATTAAGGACAACGATATTAAATATGTACTGGCCCAGTTTGTTGATATTCATGGCGTGGCTAAAACCAAGTCTGTGCCAGCCAGTTGTATTCATGACGTGATTAAAGATGGTGCTGGTTTTGCGGGATTCGCGGTATGGGGTCTGGGAATGGGGCCACATGGTCCTGATTTCATGGCCAAGGGTGATCCTGAAACTTTGAGCCTGGTGCCATGGCAACCCGGTTATGCGCGTATTGTGTGTACCGGTCATGTTAATGATGAACCTTATGAATATGACAGTCGTTACGTATTATTAAAACAGCTGGACCGTCTTAAGGAAAAAGGCTGGACACTTTATACGGGCCTTGAGCCGGAAATGTGTTTAATGACCAAGTCAGGTGAAGGTCGCCTGGTACCTATTGATAAATCAGACGTACTTGATAAACCTTGTTACGACTACAAGGGACTATCACGCTCACGCGGGTTCCTGGAAAAACTGGTGGAATCATTACAGGCTGTCGATTTTGATGTTTACCAGATCGATCATGAAGACGCGAACGGCCAGTTTGAAATCAACTATACATATTCAGATGCATTAACTTCTGCGGATCGTTTCGTATTTGTACGCATGGCCGCGGGTGAAATTGCCAATGAGCAAGGCATGGTATGTTCCTTTATGCCCAAGCCTGATTCCAGTCGTACAGGTAACGGTATGCATTTCCATATATCCATCGGCGACAAGGACAACAGTAACCTGTTTTACGATGAATCCGATAAGAACGGCATGGGCCTGTCGAAGTTAGGTTATCACTTCATGGCAGGGTTGTTACATCATGCGCCTGCGTTATGCGCCTTTGCCGCGCCAACAGTTAATTCATATAAACGTCTGGTAGTTGGACGCGCCCTATCCGGTGCTACCTGGGCACCTGCTTATATCGGCTACGGTGATAACAACCGTTCAGCCATGGTACGTATTCCATACGGTCGCCTAGAATTCCGTTTGCCGGATGCCGGTTGTAATCCTTACCTGGTACACGCGGCAATTATCGCGGCCGGTCTTGATGGCGTTGAACGTGAACTGGACCCGGGCGAGCCGATGAATATTAACTTCTATGAAATGGATCGTGATGCATGTAAGGAACAGGGCATTAGCATCCTTCCGCAGAACCTGAGTGAGGCGATTAACGCACTTGAAGCTGATCCTCTGTTCAGTGAGAAACTGGGTGAAGCGGTTGTTAAAGAGTTTATTGATATCAAGCGCATGGAATGGACCGAGTACAGTCGTCATGTTTCCGACTGGGAAATCAATCAGTACGCGGAATTTTTCTAAGCAATGACAGGTGAATAACGATGTGTGGAATTGCAGGACTATATCTTAAGAACCCGGATCTGGAGTCACATTTGGGAGAATTGTATTCACCCATGTTACTGGCGATGACAGAACGAGGCCCTGACAGTGCAGGTTTTGCCATTTATGGTGATGAAGTACCCGATGACTGGATGAAGGTAACACTACAGCATGAAGATGCTGACTTTGACTGGCAGGCGGTTGCGAACAACATCAAGGAAAAGGGTATCGAACTGGACTGGTTTCAGAACTCGACGGCTGCGGTAT
Source organism: Gammaproteobacteria bacterium (assembly GCA_037388705.1). Taxonomy (GTDB): domain Bacteria; phylum Pseudomonadota; class Gammaproteobacteria; order UBA6429; family Thiohalophilaceae; genus JARRJY01. The sequence continues at coordinate 30,644 of JARRJY010000015.1, read as the reverse complement.
TCAAAATACAGACCGATGAAGATACTGCCAGGGCAATGTTTTCTGAACTGGCACCTGGCGCAAAGATCATGAGCGTAGGACAGAGTATTGAGATCCTTAAAGGTGTTGGTTTACCTGAGAAGATCATTAAACGTTTTAACCTGCCTGGTATGCAAGGTACACATATTATTGGCCATACCCGCATGGCAACAGAAAGTGCGGTGACCATGGCAGGCAGTCACCCTTTTTCAACAGGGATGGATCTCTGCCTGGTACATAACGGTTCCCTGTCCAACCATAACCGTTTACGTTCCCGCCTGCAGCGCTATGGTATTCACTTTGAAACGGAAAATGATTCAGAAGTCGCAGCGGGTTACCTGACCTGGCGTTTACGTGAAGGCGACAGTCTAGAACAGGCACTGAAAAATAGTCTCAAGGATCTGGATGGTTTCTTTACCTTTGCAATCGGAACACGTGATGGTTTTGCGGTATTACGTGATCCCATTGCCTGTAAACCAGCCGTACTGGCAGAAACGGATGACTATGTAGCGATGGCTTCCGAGTATCGTGCACTGGTGGACTTACCTAGTATTGAACAGGCGCGAGTCTGGGAGCCGGAACCTGCCAGAATTTATCTATGGGAACGTACTGCAAAACTGGGGGCAGTAGCATGAAGACTATTAACCTACAGGAATCATCGATACGTGAACTGAATCAGGCGCTACATGACCAAGCTGATAAATGTGAAGAACGTGAATGGGTTGTACAGAAACCCATGGGTAAACATGCCATTGCCTGTGGTGTGGATCAGAACATCAGTGTCGATATAGAAGGGCACACCGGTTACTACTGTGCCGGTATGAATAAAAAAGCTTCCATTACGGTGCATGGTAATGTTGGCCAGGGTGTGGCAGAGAACATGATGTCAGGTACAGTGCGTATCAAAGGTGATGCGTCACAAGCGGCGGGTGCGACCGGGCACGGTGGACTGCTGGTTATCGAAGGTAATGCCGCGGCACGTTGCGGAATTTCCATGAAAGGTATCGATATCGTGGTGAAGGGCGATGTCGGCCACATGAGTGCATTCATGGGACAGGCCGGACGTCTGGTGGTGTGTGGTGATACCGGAGACGCGCTGGGTGACTCGTTATACGAAGTTCACATCTACGTCAAAGGTAAGGTTGCATCACTGGGCGCTGACTGTATTGAAAAGGAAATGCGTGAAGAACACCACGAAGAATTAAAAGAGTTGCTAAACCGGGCGAGTATTGATGCGGATACCTCGCAATTCAAACGTTATGGTTCAGCGCGTCAACTTTATCATTTCAAAGTCGATAACGCGTCGGCTTATTGAGGAAAGAATTATGTCAGATATTAATGTAAAACCAGGTTTACGTGAATCAACAACATTTGATCGTGATGTTATCCATGAAATACAGCGTGCTGCTGATACTGGCATTTACGACATCAGGGGTTTTGGTGCCAAGCGTAAGGTACCACACTTTGATGACCTGCTGTTTCTTGGTGCCAGCATGTCACGTTATCCACTGGAAGGTTATCGTGAACGTTGTGATACCGATATTATTCTTGGCGATCGTTTTGCCAGCAAGCCCTTACATTTACAAACACCTGTGACCATTGCTGGTATGAGCTTCGGTGCATTATCAGCACAGGCTAAAGAAGCCCTGGGGCGCGGTGCATCGGAAGTGGGCACCAGCACGACAACCGGTGATGGTGGCATGACTCCTGAAGAACGCGGACAGTCAAAGCACCTGGTCTATCAATACCTGCCATCGCGTTATGGTATGAACCCGGATGATCTGCGCAAGGCTGATGCCATTGAAGTGGTACTGGGGCAGGGAGCAAAGCCTGGTGGTGGTGGCATGTTACTTGGACAGAAGATCACTGAACGTGTTGCCAGTATGCGTACTCTGCCGGTAGGTATCGACCAACGCAGCGCTTGCCGCCACCCGGACTGGACAGGTCCCGATGACCTGGCCATAAAAATTGAAGAACTGCGTGAAATTACTGACTGGGAAAAACCTATCTACATAAAGATTGGTGCAACGCGAACCTATTATGATGTTAAGCTGGCGGTGAAAGCCGGTGCCGATGTAATCGTGCTTGATGGTATGCAAGGTGGAACCGCGGCCACCCAGGAAGTGTTTATTGAACATGTGGGTATCCCAACCCTCGCAGCTATTCCACAGGCAGTGCAGGCATTGCAGGAAATGGATATGCATCGTAAGGTTCAGTTAATCGTTTCTGGTGGAATTCGTAACGGAGCCGATGTGGCCAAGGCCATGGCGTTGGGGGCAGACGCGGTAGCCATCGGTACTGCCGCACTGATTGCACTGGGGTGCAACAGTCCGCGCTGGCAAAAAGATTACGAGACAATTGGTTCCGCAGCAGGTTACTTCGATGACTACCATGAAGGACGTTGCCCGGCAGGTATCTCAACCCAGGATGAAAAATTATCTTCACGACTTGATCCTGTTGAAGCCGGTCATCGACTGGCTAATTATCTTCGTGTGTTAACCATGGAGGCACAAACCCTGGCGCGTGCCTGTGGCAAGTCACATTTACGGAACCTTGAACCGGAAGATTTGGTGGCGCTGAATGTTGAAGCTGCTGCAATGGCTCGTGTACCACTTGCTGGTACGCAGTGGGTACCTGGTCAGGGAGGCTACTGATATATAGTTGAATATTGTTAGCTGGTCACCAAGCTTTTGTTCACTAATCGTTAAAATATGCTATTAATTGCCTGGTTAACTTTGAAAAAATCGACTGATTCTTTACAAGAATTAAATGAATATTGAATATAAAGTAAATACGCCGGTATCAGTAAAACAATTTATTAAATTATTGAATGAATCCACTCTGGCAAAACGCCGCCCCGTTGATAATATGGTGTGTATTCAGGGTATGCTTGAAAACAGTAATTTAGTAGTGACGGCATGGAATGGTGAAAAGCTCATTGGTATTTCTCGCTGCATCACAGACTTTCATTATGCATGTTATCTTTCTGATTTAGCAGTTAATAAAGAATTCCAGGGAATGGGTATTGGCAAAAAACTTCAAAAAATTACCCAGCAACAACTTGGACCATATTGTAAGATAATTTTAATCGCTGCCCCGTCTGCTAATTCGTATTACGAAAAACTAGGTTATACAAATAATGAAAGGTGCTGGCTGCTTGAGCGTGACAATAGTATTAATATTAACTATACGTGTGACTAAAGCATCCCTGTTGGCAAACACGATCAAAACTGGAATAAATGAATGTAAATGTTCAGTATTTAGATAGTGGTTGCAGAATTGATTTATTTAAGGTGTTTGCCATATCTCGCCACGACGGCTGTTACACCAGGTTTGTAATAACTTGCTGACTTGATCTGCCGTTTGGTGGAGTACTTCATGACTGGTATCCTGGTGACCTTGCACGATGAATAGGCAGTCCATATTTTTATGTGTCAAGCAGGTGTTAGCTGACTGTCGGTACTCCATACGACAAAGCACCTGGTTTTGTTCATCGAGATAAGCGTATTCGCCGGCAGGTAGTTCACGCTCATTCTCACTGCCTATGGGATGAAAACGTTCATTACCTTGTGTCATATCAAGCCGTACATCTCCATTAATGGCTGAAAGATCATGGGCGCCAATTGATAATCCGGTGCTTAGGGAAACAAGATTATAGATATCAACAGTTGTGCTAATGGAAACAATTTCACCTTTGCGATTAAATTGTGATTGAAGTGCTAATGGGGATGGCGGGAAACGACGGACTGAACGATCAACACTCTTCCGAAGCTTGTAATATCCAGCAATACATTCGTCAATATTATCCTTATTGTTGATAGCTCGTGTGTAATATTCTTTACGGACTGAATCAAGATCTTGGGGGGTAACTGTATTGTCTACTCCATATTCAATCCAGGTTACAGTTTTTATTCCAAGTTCAGTAACTTTATTCGATTGATAAAAGTGCATATTCAGGTGGTTCGATTTATTCTAAAATAATTTCTAAATTTACGTTTATAATAAAATCTGTAGTGAAGTATTAGTAAGTAATAGCTTATTTATTTAGCTGTTTGCCAGCATTTCCTTGAGGCTGTTAATGGTTTGCTGGCCACTTTGCTGGCTCGCTGCCGTCTTTTCAATACCTGCGCCACTCCATTGCAGGTCATCCTGCGGTAACTCATCAAGGAACCGGCTGGGTTGGCAGTCTATCTTTTCTCCATACCGTTTACGCTGAGCTGCCATTGTAATGGTCAGGGTTTTTTGTGCACGGGTAATACCGACATAGGCCAGGCGTCGTTCTTCTTCAATATTATCTTCTTCAATGCTTGAGCGGTGCGGCAACAGTTCCTCTTCCATACCAACCAGGAAAACATGTGGAAATTCCAGCCCCTTGGCAGCATGTAGCGTCATAAGGTGAACCTGGTTACCACGATCTTCATCCTCTTCCTTATCCAGCGTATCAAGTAACGTTAGCCTGGCAACCAGTTCATCCAGTTTGGCATCCGGGTCAGATTTGGCTAAACGATTTATCCAGCTCACCAGTTCCTGCACGTTATCAATTTTTCGTTGCGCCTGTAGTTCATCTGGTGTGTTGTCTGTTAACCAACGTTCGTAATCAATATCATTAAGTAGTTGCCGAACAACGGTAACCGTTTCACCACTTTCAATACGGTATTGTAGCGAGAGTACCCAGTCAGCAAAGTGTTTTAAGCGTTCACAGGCACGTGCTGATAAATGTTGTTGTAAACCCATTTCAAAACAGGAAGCAAATAATGAATTATTACGTTGTTGCGCATACTCATTAAGTTTTTCAAGTGTAGAAGGACCAACTTCTCTGCGTGGTGTATTTACGATACGTACAAAGGCATTGTCATCATCAGGATTACATATCAGGCGTAGGTAAGCCATGATGTCCTTGATTTCCGAGTAAGCGAAAAATGAGATGCCGCCACTTAAATAGTAAGGCACGTTACTTTCACGCAGGGCGCGCTCAAATAAACGTGACTGGTAATTTCCACGATAAAGGATAGCGTAATCACTATGTTTAGTTCGTTTTATAAATTGGTGATGTACCAGTTCTGCAACAACCTGTTCAGCCTCCTGTTCATCATTCGGTGCCCTGAGTACACGGATGGGATCCCCAAAACCAAGCTCACTCCAGAGTCTTTTCTCAAATACATGCGGGTTGTTGGCTATTAACTGGTTGGCAGCCTTTAGAATTCTGCCGGTAGAACGATAGTTTTGTTCGAGTTTAATTACCTCGAGCCTGGGGAAATCCTGTTTTAGCAATGCCAGGTTTTCAGGTTGTGCGCCTCGCCATGCATAGATGGATTGATCATCGTCGCCTACTACTGTCAGGCGCCCACTGACACCAACTAATTGTTTAACCAGTTCATACTGCGTGCTGTTAGTGTCCTGGTACTCATCAACAAGTAAATAACGAAGTCTGTTTTGCCAGCGTTCCAGCACGTCAGGCTGGTCACGAAACAGTAAAACCGGCAACATGATCAGGTCATCAAAGTCGACGGCGTTATAAGTTTTAAGGTAATGGTTGTATTGTTCATATAGACGGGCAGCGATACTTAAACCGGCATCGCCATTGGCCTGAAGCAGTGCTTCTTCCGGTAAAACAAAAGCATTCTTCCAGCGTGATATTTGCCAGAGCATTTGATCGGACTGGTTGCCATGGTCGCCAAAGGCCTTACGCATGAGTTCTTTAATCAAACCTATGCTGTCGGTATTGTCGTATATAGAAAAACCCGGTTTGTAATCCAGCTGTTTTAACTCGCGACGCAGAATATCCAGACCCAGGGTATGGAAGGTAGAGATGCGCAGTCCCTTGGTATCGACATCTTTGAGCAGGCTGGAAACTCGCTCTCGCATTTCTCTAGCAGCCTTGTTGGTAAAAGTTACTGCCGCAACGTGATGGGGGGCGATTCCACAGTCCCTTATCAGGTAAGCAATTTTATGCGTGATAACGCGGGTCTTGCCGCTGCCGGCGCCAGCCAGAACCAGGGAAGGGCCATCAATATGACGTACAGCCGCTTGTTGGCTGGGATTTAATCCGTCGGACATCTAGAAACTACACCTCATGTAAAGTCATATTGTAGAGATAAGGGGGGAGCAGGTCGAGATTGACAATCCATGAAAAATAAGGAGTGAAACAACCCTATATAGCTGGTGAATTACATTAACTTATTGATTTTACTAGCTTTATAATTTGTGGAACAGGGGCAAAAATGTTATGATATCCCCTCTTTCAGGGCGCACATTTGCGCCCAACTCCCGAAAGCCGGAATACAGTATTAGACAACTGATCCTGTCCGGCAATTCAAGCAACCAGCAATGGTTGGTATACGTAGCCATAGCTACGGTCTGTAAACAAATAAATTGAATTTAATGAGTCTGTAAGCACGGGCAAGGTGTTTTTATAAGCATCGTTTTATATACAAACTGGAGAAGCTTTATGACCCCAGTCATGCAGTTAAAACGAAAGCAGGAATTGTTAGCAGCGGACGATTTTTCGCCGGTAAGGTTTCAAGTTTATACCGAACGTCAGTTCGATAAAATTGAGGCGTTAAAAAGTCTCTCAGAACAACAACGCTTTGAAATGCGCGTTGTAGCTAACGTGTTACCGTTCAGGGTAAACCAGTATGTTATTGATGAGCTAATTGACTGGAGCAACATTCCGTATGATCCCATGTTCCAGCTCACCTTCCCGCAAAAGGGCATGTTGGCGGAAGAAGATTTCAACCAAATGGCTGAAGTGTTGCGCAAGAACACAGACAAAAAAGAGATACAGCGTGTTGCAAATGAAATACGTGCCCGATTAAATCCGCACCCGGCAGGTCAGCAAGCACTGAATGTACCATCATTCAATGATGAATCACTTGAAGGTGTGCAGCACAAGTATCGTGAAACCGTTTTATTCTTCCCCAGCCAGGGCCAGGTATGCCATAGTTATTGTACATTCTGTTTTCGCTGGGCGCAGTTCATCGGGGACAAACAATTACGGTTTTCTGCTAAGGAAGCTGACCATCTGCATCGATACCTCGAAGAACATAAAAGCATCAGTGACTTGCTGTTAACTGGTGGTGACCCCATGGTGATGAAAACCAAGCACCTGGTTGCTTACCTGGAACCACTTTTACAGCCTGAGTTTGATCATATCCAAACTATCCGAATTGGCACCAAGTCATTAACTTTCTGGCCACACCGTTATGTTACCGACGAAGATAGTGAAGAGTTACTGGCATTTTTTGCAAAGCTTGTGAAGGCGGGAAAGCATGTAGCATTGATGGCACACTTTAACCATTGGCGTGAAATGGATACAGATATTGCACGCACCGCCATAAAACGAATAAAAGATTCAGGTGTCACCATTCGTACCCAGGCTCCAATACTTGATCATATAAATAATGATTCGCAGGTGTGGGCAAAAATGTGGCGTATGCAGGTGAGGCTTGGATTAGTGCCGTATTACATGTTTGTTGAACGTGATACAGGTGCTAAACGTTATTTTGAGTTACCTTTGGCAAAAGCATGGCAAGTCTATCGTGAAGCCATGCAACAGGTTTCCGGTTTAGGTCGTACTGCCAGGGGGCCATCCATGAGCGCCGGGCCGGGTAAAGTGGAAGTGCAGGGAATTACTGAAATCAATGGTGAAAAAGTATTTGTTTTAAGATTTATCCAGGCACGTAACCCTGAATGGGTACAACAACCCTTCTTTGCAAAATTTGACGAGAATGCAACATGGCTGGACCAGTTAGAACCGGCATTTGGAGAAGAAAAGTTTTTCTTCCAGGATGAATATGATGCCATGTGTATGGGAGAAATAAGTCCAAGGACAGTTTAAAAAATAGCTAAGGAAATGCTAATCACTTTGTTATCTAATAATAAATATTTAACATGGATATGGAAGATACTGGCTTAGGGTAAAACTATGGCAATTCAGGACGGAAGATGGGCCCCGGGCATTGGAGATCCCACGGTAATGGGCTGGGTTACCGTTGCAATTTATTTTGCAGTAGCCCTGCTATGTACCTGGGCTGCAATTAGAACTAGTGCAAACAAAGACAATACGGTCCAGGGACAGGATAAGGCATTAAGTTTCTTCTGGTTTTCATTATCAGTTTTACTGATCTTACTGGGCATTAATAAGCAGTTTGATTTGCAGTCTTTGCTAACCCAGGTAGGCAAGGATCTTGCCATTGCCCAGGGTTGGTATGAGAAAAGGAGAACGGTTCAGTTTCTGTTTATTATTTTTATTGCCGCTTCCGGGGTAGGAGTGCTTGCTTTATTAGTACGTAAATACTGGGCAATGCTTGATTATATAAAAATCACCCTGATTGGGTGTGTAATCCTGTTTATATTCATCCTGATTCGTGCCATGTCTTTTCATCATGTAGATATATTTATACATACGAAGCTGGCGGGGATAAAAATGAACTGGCTATTTGAGATAGGGGGATTATCAGTAATATGGATAGGAGCCTTAAATTATTTACGAAGAATAAAAACCAGGAGCATATCCAAACATAGTTAAAAAGGTGCTGAGTAGTCAGCACCTTTTACCTTGTACACTTCAATATTTACATATGGTAACTAAAGGTTGCTCGATCTGTATTTGCCATCAGGTATTTAAAGTCATCACCACTTAGGTGCACCAGTTCAGTATGATCACCCGCTTCAAGGTATATTTCATCACATTGATCCAAGCTTCTATCCATTAAACCTTTATATCCAAAAGCTTCGGGTAATGGTGGAATTGCACCTTTTGAACAGTCATCAAACAGGTCAGTAATTTCCTTTTCGTTAGCCAGGTGTAAATCACGCCGGGTAATTTCTTTCAGTAGCTCCATATCAACATGGTGGGTTGCTGGCAGGACAGTCATTAAGTAACCTTTACTATCTTCTACAACTACGCACTTGGCAAGTTTGTTACCGGGGATGTGGGCTTGCTGGGCAGTTTGCATACTACCGGCAACGAAGGGGTGGGGTACAAGTTCGTAATCAACTCCTTCCCACTCCAGGTATTCCAGTAGAGCCAGGGAAATAGCCATAACGAAATCTCCTTCATTAACAGTTAAAACATTTCAACTCTTTAAATATAGATGATTCCTGTAACTTTGCAGGTTAATCAATTACGTACTCAATACTGCTCGATCCAGTTTACGGTATGAAATGGCCTCAGTTAAATGTGCTGTTTTGATTTCTTCACTCTCTGACAAGTCAGCAATCGTACGTGCGACCTTTAATATACGATGATAAGCGCGTGCCGATAAACCCAGTTTATTGATCGCCTGTTCTAATAAATTCCGATCATGATTATCTAACTGGCAATACTGGTTAACCTGTTGACTACTTAGCTGGCTATTGACTGTGTTGCTTCTATCAAGCTGGCACTGATAGGCCTGTTCAATACGCTGTTTGACACAATTGCTAGGTTCTTCATGGCTATCATTCTGAATAATATCCAGTGATACATTTGGTACTTCAATGTGCATATCAATGCGATCCATGAGAGGGCCGGAAATGCGATTTCGATAGCGCTGGATCTGGTCCGGCGTACATCGGCAACGTTCATTACTATGGCCATGATAGCCACAGGGGCAGCAATTAACTGAAAACGAGAAGGAAACTCGGCCTGTCGCGCCGCACGGGAAATGGTAATGGTGCTTGATTCAAGAGGTTCAAACGTAACACCTCCAGAACCTTGCGATCAAATTCTGGCAGCTCATCCAGAAACATCACGCCATTATGGGCCAGAGAAATTTCACCGGGCCTTGGATTACTGCCGCCTCCCACCCCGGAAGCCGTGTGATGAGGTGACCTAATAAGGACGAGTTTGCCAGTATTGTGGGTCAAAACCATGGTTGCTGACTGAATGTAGGGCGGCAGTTTCAAGAGCTTCTTTTTCAGTCATGGCAGGCAGTATATCGGGCAGGCGTTTGGCCAGCATGGTTTTCCCTGTACTTGGTGGTCCAACCATTAACAGGCTGTGTTTTCCTGCCGCGGCAATTTCCAGTGCACGCTTGTCATGGTGTTGAGCTTTAACATTACTCAGGTCATCAACGAGAATCCGGTTGTGATCCTCTAACGGTGTCTGAAATGCTAACAGCTGTTTACCACAAAGATGGGCACAGACTTCCAGTAAGTGTTTTGCCGGGTGAATAGCAAGATCTTTTACCAGGGAAGCTTCTCTTGTATTTTGTCCGCAGGCAACCAGGGTACGCCTAGCTTCACGGGTTTAAATAGCGCTGGGCAATATTCCCTTTACTGCTCTGAGTTCTCCCCCAGCCCCATTTCAGCAATAAACTCGTATTTGTTTAAATTATTTGAGGGAATTTGTTCTGAGGCGGCTAATATGCCAATAGCAATGGGTACATCAAAGCGACCCCCTTCTTTAGGTAAGTCAGCAGGGGCAAGGTTTACGGTGATGCGTCGTGCTGGAAATTCAAATCGCGCGTTTTGTATGGCGGCGCGAACCCGATCCTTGCTTTCCTTTACTTCCGTTTCTGGCAGGCCAACGATATTAAATGCGGGTAAGCCATTGGCCAGGTGTACTTCTACATTAACTAAAGGTGCTTTTACGCCTAATGGTGTGCGACAATAAACGGTTGCAAGTGACATGGCATCCTTTCCTTTTTTCAGACTTCCACGGTTCCTTGTGAAAGATATATTTTCAAATTTCTTTAATTTTGCCTGGTGGCTTCAAGCAGGATTTTTTCCAGCTCCTTAACCTGTTCTTCCATAGCTTCCAGTTTTTCCCGGGTACGCAATAATACTGCTTGCTGAACTTCAAATTCTTCACGGCTGACCAGGTTCATTTTTTCCAAGGCTTTTGCCATAGCAGACTTGAGATTCTTTTCAGTATCTTTACGCAGGTCATCAATACCACCGGGTAGGGCATCAATAATGCGGCTTATCAGTTCATCTGGTTTTACGGTATTCATCATCAATATTATGCCAACTTTAACCAGTAAGAGTATATCCAGTCTTAAACAGTCGTGAAAATATTACGCACCACTATTGGGCGATTGGCGAATATTCTGGTGCGATGCACCAATAGTGTGCAGATGCAATTATATTCGTTTTTGGTGACAGGGAGAAACACTTTAAAAAAGTCACAAATTCAAAAGGTTATCATATACATACTAAATGAGTGCGGTTGGCATAGTCATTGCTGCTCTTTCCTCACAAATAACACGGAAGTATTCATTTTTGGTGAATACATAAAGAGCGAAAAAAATAAATGGAATCATCCAATATTATATTTATTTTACTTCTGGCATTTCCCATTGGCATGGTACACGCCCTTGATGCAGATCACGTGGTGGCGGTGACAGGGCTGGTCAATCGCAAAAGCGGTATTACAAACAGTGTAGTTTTTTGTCTTAACTGGGCTATCGGCCATAGTTTTACATTGTTAGCCATTGGAGCTGCAATATTTCTGTTTAGCCTATCAATTCCTGCTTCAATGGCTAGCTATGCAGAGTTCACGGTTGGTGCACTATTGATTGTAATTGGAATTGGCGTGGCACGAGATATTGCAAAGAAAGATTTACATCTTCATTTTCACCAGCATGATAATAAACCTGAACATGCACACTGGCACTCACATAAAGACTGTTCCAGAAAAGAACATTCACATCAACACAGGGCAGTCATGATCGGTGTTTTACATGGTGCAGCCGGGTACGCACCTTTAATAGCGGTTATTCCTTTAACGGCAACAGACTCCCCATGGTTCGCTTTACTGTATTTATTGATCTTTGGTGCCGGTGTATTTGTCTCAATGCTGTTTGTTGGTGGGTTACTCGGTATCATATTTAAACAGCTATCACATAAATCAGACAGAATTATGAACATTTTCAGGGGAGTTATTGGGATAGTGTCGGTAGCGTTGGGTTCTGTATTAATGTTTAACGTGGTAACAGCATGAACGGCAATACTGATATTCCAATCAAGGCAGAAGAAGAATCACTAGGCTGGCGTGCCAGGCTGGAACTAGGTTATACGAAAAATTCCCTGCGTACAGTAATTTCTCATAAAAAGCATCTTGGGCCACTGTTAATACAAAAACCGTTTTATCCCGAAAATAATGTTTGTCACACCTACTTGATTCATCCACCAGGTGGAATCGTCGGCGGGGACAAACTTCAATTATTAGTATTATCCGGATCGGACTCACACGCATTGGTAACCACGCCTGCGGCCAACAAGTTTTATCGATCTGCCGGTAACACTGCCAAGTTAGAGCAAACTATCACCCTTGAAGATAATGCTACCTTTGAATGGTTGCCCCAGGAAAATATTTTATTTAACGGTAGCAAGGTTGATATGACTACCCGAATCAATATTGAAAATAAGGTGCGTTTTATTGGCTGGGAAATGACATGCCTCGGACGTCCTGCCAGCAATGATAATTTTTCTACAGGTGAAGCCTTTCAGAAATTTGAAGTCTGGCAACACCAGAAACCACGCTTGCTTGATCGGGTTCAATACCAGAGTGAAGGACCATTTCGTACAGAAAAATGGGCAATGGGAAGCAAGGTAGTTTCTTCATCAATGGTTGCTTTACCAGCCGATAAAGATTTGTTGTCTGAGTTGCGCGAGTACCTGTCATCAATCAAGACGCATGAAATACAGATTGCAGCCACGTTGATCGAAGACATGCTGGTATGCCGTGGGGTGGCCAGTGATGCAGAGCTATTAAGGGAAACACTATTTTCAATTTGGGCACTTATCAGGCCACGCATAACGGGTAAACTTGCGTGCCGGCCTCGTATTTGGGATACCTGAAAAGTATAAAGGTTAAAAAGATGGAATTATCACCAAGAGAAAAAGACAAGTTATTGTTATTTACAGCAGCACTGCTGGCAGAACGTCGCAAAGCCAGGGGATTGAAACTGAATTACCCGGAAGCCATGGCATATATCTCAGCCGAGATAATGGAAGGTGCGCGTGAAGGTAAAACGGTGGCCGAATTAATGCATTATGGAACGACTTTACTGACACGTGAAGATGTTATGGATGGAATACCAGAACTAATACATGAAGTGCAGGTTGAGGCAACTTTCCCGGATGGCACTAAATTAGTTACGGTACATAACCCGATCGTATAGTCAGGAATAAATTATTGAGGAGAAGGGAAATGATACCCGGCGAAGTAATTGTTGAAGATGGCGAAATAGATCTGAATAGTGATAGAGAGACAATAACGCTGGAAGTTTCAAACACCGGTGACAGACCAATCCAGGTTGGTTCGCATTACCATTTTTATGAAACGAACCCGGCATTATCTTTTGAACGTGAGTCCAGTCGTGGCTTCAGGTTAAATATTGCAGCCGGCACAGCCGTGCGTTTTGAGCCCGGACAGAAAAGAACAGTTGAACTTGTTGCCTATAGCGGGGACAGGAAAGTGTACGGGTTTAATGGAAAGGTGATGGGATCACTCTAGGAGCATATAGATGAGTTCGATATCAAGACAGGCCTATGCAGAAATGTTTGGTCCCACCAGCGGGGATCGGGTTCGATTGGGAGACACCGAGTTATTTATCGAGGTTGAAAAAGATCACACCACGTATGGTGAAGAAGTTAAATTTGGTGGGGGTAAAGTTATTCGTGATGGCATGGGTCAAGGGCAGTTTTCGAGTAAAGATGCCGTTGACGTAGTGATTACGAATGCCCTGATCCTGGATTACTGGGGAATTGTAAAAGCAGATATCGGGATCAAGGGTGGCAGAATTGCTGCAATTGGCAAAGCCGGTAATCCTGATATACAGCCAGATGTAGATATTTTAATTGGGCCGGGCACGGAAGCGATTGCCGGCGAAGGCATGATCTGCACTGCTGGTGGTATCGATGCACATATTCATTTTATTTGTCCGCAGCAAGTTGAAGAAGCGCTGATGTCAGGTGTTACAACCATGCTTGGTGGGGGTACCGGGCCGGCAACAGGAACCAATGCAACGACCTGTACACCAGGTGCCTGGAATATTCACCGTATGTTGCAGGCCGCTGATGAGTTACCCATGAACCTTGGTTTCCTGGGTAAAGGTAATGCAAGTTTGCCAGATGCATTACAGGAGCAGATTAACGCAGGTGTCATGGGGCTGAAGCTACATGAAGACTGGGGAACAACCCCGGCCGCGATTGATAATTGTTTGTCAGTGGCCGATACCTATGATGTTCAGGTAGCGATACATACCGACACACTGAACGAATCAGGCTTTGTAGAAAATACTATTGAGGCCTTTAAAGGGAGGGCAATACACACCTATCATACGGAAGGTGCAGGCGGTGGTCATGCCCCGGACATTATTAAAGCCTGCGGTGAGAGCAATGTATTACCTTCTTCCACCAATCCCACGCGGCCTTACACCATTAACACTATTGATGAACACCTTGACATGTTAATGGTGTGTCATCACCTTGATACTTCCATCCCGGAGGACGTGGCGTTTGCCGAATCACGTATACGCCGGGAAACCATTGCAGCCGAAGATATTTTGCATGACCTTGGCGCCTTCAGCATGATTGCTTCTGATTCACAGGCAATGGGCCGGGTCGGTGAGGTTGTAACACGCACATGGCAAACCGCGCATAAAATGAAAGTTCAGCGTGGACATCTACCGGAAGACAATGAACGCCATGATAACCTGCGTGCCAGACGTTATATCGCCAAGTACACCATCAACCCGGCAATTACGCATGGTATTGCGCATGAAGTAGGCTCTGTTGAAGTCGGTAAACTGGCAGATCTTGTTCTATGGAAACCGGCATTTTTTGCCACCAAGCCATCACTGATTATCAAGGGCGGTATGATCGTCGCGGCACCTATGGGTGATCCCAACGCTTCAATCCCCACGCCACAGCCAGTTCACTATCGTCCTATGTTTGGTGCACTGGGTGGAGCCAGGCATGAGACCTGTATCAGTTTTGTTTCACAGGCTGCAATGGAATCAGGTATTGCAGGGAAACTTGGTTTAAAGAAAAAGATTTCTTTCGTCAAGGGAACAAGAGACGTGCGAAAGAAAAATATGATTCTCAATGATTATCAGCCGCACATTGAAGTGGATTCACAGACTTATGAAGTTCGTGCAGATGGTGAACTACTGGTTTGTGAGCCGGCAGATATTTTACCGTTAGCCCAACGATATTACTTGTTTTGAATACGATGACGACATTACTAAAAATATTTGAACGTATTGATTCACCTGCTTCAGAAGGTGTTTCCCTAACCCTGCCTTTTGAGAAAAGGCAAAAGCATCGTTTCCAGGCAAACCTTGATAACGGGCAGCAAGTTGGATTAATGCTGCCACGCGAAGGGGTGCTACGTGATGGTGATTATTTACAGGCGGAAGATGGCCAGGTAATCAAGGTATGTGCAGCCAACGAAGAAGTTTCAGTAGTCGAACATGATGATCCCTTCCAGTTAATGCGTGCCTGCTATCATCTTGGTAATCGCCACGTGCCATTACAGATCGGTGAAGGGTGGATACGGTATCAACGTGATCATGTTCTGGATGACATGGTTAAACATCTTGGTTTAACGGTTAAACATGAGGTAGCACCATTTGAACCGGAAGCAGGCGCCTATCACCATCATCACTAGGGAATTATGAAACAGATGCAAGCACATTCAATGTTACGTTTATGGCAATTAATAAGCCCGGCATTGCCAATCGGTGCGTATGCCTATTCACAGGGACTGGAAGCGGCAGTTGACAATGAATGGGTACAGGGTATTTATGGGCGTGGACTGAAAACCAAGTGGCTGCTGCAATTAAGCTGGTGCCACTTGGCCAGTCGTCCGGGCAAAGAATTTTATCCAGGATGATGGATATTATTCCATTGGTAGTCAGTAATGGAATGCAATGTAATGATGAGCAGATCAGCAGCAATGTTCCCGGGCTGGCTATTGCCAGCGCAGAACATGAAACGCAGTACTCTCGACTGTTCCGCTCTTAAGTACGTATACAGAGGTTAGATATGGAAAAGCAAACGTTAAGAATTGGTATTGGTGGCCCGGTAGGTTCAGGAAAAACTGCCTTGACGGAAGCGTTATGTAAAGCACTTCGTGATAAATATAATATTGCAGTGGTGACCAATGATATTTATACGCAGGAAGATGCCCAGTTTTTAATGAAGCATGCGGCGCTGGATGAAGAAAGAATACTGGGTGTAGAAACGGGCGGTTGCCCGCATACCGCGATTCGTGAAGATGCATCAATGAACTTGGCAGCCATTGATGAACTGCAGCGTCGTTTTGAAAACCTGGATATAGTGTTTGTTGAAAGTGGTGGAGATAATCTCAGTGCGACATTCAGCCCGGAGCTTTCAGATTTAACAATCTACGTGATAGATGTTTCAGCCGGAGATAAGATTCCGCGCAAAGGTGGACCGGGTATTACCAAGTCGGATTTGCTTGTTATCAATAAGATTGATCTGGCCCCTCATGTTGGTGCATCGCTGGAAGTGATGGATCGGGACGCGAAAAAAATGCGTAAGGACAGGCCATTTGTTTTCAGTAATATGAAAACAGGTGAAGGGCTTGATGAAATTATTCGTTTCATACTTAGTGAAGGCATGATTGAACAGGTTGCCTGAGAGCTATCTTCTTTTTAATTTATAACAAAGCGTGGGTTAATCCCGCGTTTTTTGTTTTAGTGCCACAGCGTGTTTCAAAAATGTGACAAAAAGTGACTCATAAGTAAGCATACGCGATTTTACGCGCACCATATTAGCGCACAGAAAATAGAGCGATGCAGAAACTACTTCATAACTTGTTGTATTTAATAGAAATATAAAGTTGGCACACCCCTTGCAATCTTAGCGTCAAAGCCAGTCTTTTGTTATGGAATCACGAGCGATAACAAATGCTCGAGTTGGAGAACAAAAGATATTGGATTAATGAAAATTATTTTGACAACAAATTTTTTGTAAGTGGGAGATTCATTATGAATTTTAACAAATCTTTTAAATTAAGTTCTCTGGCACTGGCTACATCATTAGCATTTGGTGGTGCTGCACTATCTACTTCTGCAAATGCTGAAGTTGGTTATAACGCTACTGTTTCATCTATGTACTTATGGCGTGGTCTGGATGTGAGCGATGGTCCTACTATCTCTGGTGGTGTTGACTATTCACATGAAACTGGTTTTTATGCAAGTGCCTGGGCGTCTAGTGGTTTAAACGGTAGCACGACAGATGCACTTGGTGCAGAAGCTTACGATGGTTACGAGCTGGACCTGTGGGTAGGTTTTGCCGGTTCAATTGGTGACTTTGGATATGACATCAGTTACTGGGATATCGATTATCCTCAATTTAAAGATGGCGAATCTGGAAATGAAACGGCCCTGGGTCTGTCCTACACGTCAGCTTTGCCGCTACTGATGCACTGAGCTTCACTGTAAGTAAGGCAAGCTCTGGTGATGCAATAGTTCCAGAAGAAACTTTAGTAGTTGTTTCTTATTCATTACCAATCTAAGTAATACACGGAAGTGTATTAACGCTTAAAACGGATAAGGCGGTTAAGACAAAGTGTTTTAACCGCCTTTTTTGAATTTGAGGGAAATAAAAACATGAAATTACTTAAGAAAACTGTAATTGCTGCTGTTATGACGGCGGGAGTATGTATATCACAACTTGCTTATGCAGCAGATACTATTAAGGTAGGTGTTCTTCATTCCTTGTCAGGCACCATGGCTATCAGTGAAACAACACTTAAAGATACCGTACTGATGATGGTAGAAGAGCAAAACAAAAAAGGTGGACTACTAGGTAAAAAACTGGAAGCAGTCGTTGTCGATCCAGCATCTAACTGGCCATTATTCGCAGAAAAAACCCGTGAACTGATCGAAAAAGAAAAAGTCGATGTTATTTTTGGTTGCTGGACATCAGTATCACGTAAATCTGTATTACCAGTTATTGAAGAATTAAACGGCCTGTTATTTTACCCGGTACAGTATGAAGGTGAAGAATCTTCAAAAAATGTATTCTATACGGGCGCAGCGCCAAATCAGCAGGCGATTCCTGCGGTTGACTACCTGATGAAAGAAGTCGGTGTAAAACGCTGGGTGCTGGCCGGTACCGATTACGTTTATCCACGTACCACCAACAAAATCCTGGAAGCTTACCTGAAAGCCAAAGGTGTTAAAGCTAAAGATATCATGATTAACTATACACCATTCGGTCATTCTGACTGGCAGTCAATCGTATCTGATATTAAGAAGTTTGGTTCAGCTGGAAAGAAAACAGCGGTAGTATCAACTATCAATGGTGATGCCAATGTTCCTTTCTATAAAGAACTGGGTAACCAGGGTCTTTCTGCTGAAGATATTCCAGTTGTTGCATTTTCAGTTGGTGAAGAAGAGCTTTCAGGTATAGATACCAAGCCACTAGTTGGTCACCTGGCTGCATGGAACTACTTCATGAGTGTTGATGCTAAAGAAAACGATGCGTTCATCAAGTCATGGCACAAGTTTATCAAGAACAAAAAACGTGTAACTAATGATCCAATGGAAGCTACAGCTATCGGTTTCAACATGTGGGTTAAAGCCGTTAAGAAAGCCAAAACGACTAACGTTGATAAAGTAGAGCAAGCAATGATTGGTGTTAAAGTGCCTAACATGACTGGCGGTACTGCTGTCATGGGCAAAAACCATCACCTGTCAAAACCGGTTCTTATTGGTGAAATCCAGGAAGATGGTCAGTTTGATGTGGTATGGCAAACTGATAGTGAAGTACCTGGAGATGCCTGGTCAGACTTCCTGCCAGTCAGTAAGGACACAATTGCAGACTGGACTGCGCCAATCAAGTGCGGTAACTACAATACCAAGAGCAAAAAGTGTTCCGGTCAAAACTACTAACATCTTATAGTTGGTAAATATTGCGGGTATCACTATGTGGTACCCGCATATTCATTCTATAAATAACAAAATGAAAAAAATGACCCGACAATCAGCGTTTCTCTGGATTTTTTTGTTTACATTCCTTTTCACTTCTACGCCATCATCGGCGGAAGAGACGACAGGTGAGCCAACGTTTGAAAACCTTGTTGAGCACTTAAAGCAACAAAGTTTTAAAAAGAAAATAGCTGCTATTAAACAGTTGTCAGCACTTGATGATGAGCGTGTATTACCTGTGATGGTAAGCATGCTAAATAGCGACCTGTTTTACAGGAAAGAGGACAAGCTTGTCGTAATCGCGGTAAAAAAAGATGAAGGCTATGAAATTCAAAATGTTGTTACGCAGGAAATTA
>JARRJY010000015.1:0-11367 GCA_037388705.1 Gammaproteobacteria bacterium | reverse complement strand
TTAATAACAGGCTGAGAATATTATTAAGGACACAGATTGCAGAGAAAAAGCTCACAAGCAAGGACCCGGATATAAGATTAGAGTCAGTAAAACAGCTGATGGAAAAAATGGATGGCGATGCTGAAACAAAAATACGCGCAGCACTGAATAAAGAAAAAAATAAAAAAGTAATCGAGTATATGCAACTGGCACTGGCGCTGGTTGATGTGCAAAAAGAAGACAGGCAAACAAAGTTAGCAGCACTTGAACTACTTGGTGAAAGTCTCGAGTCGAGAGCGCGCGGTGCCATAGTTAGCGTAATCGAAGAGCAAAAACAAAGTGATTCCCCGGATCCTGAAATTTTGAAAATAGCTGAAGCCGGGCTTAAAAAAATTGATGGTAGTTACAAGATCTACAGCTTTATCGAGACGACTTTCTTTGGGCTAAGCCTGGGCTCCGTGTTATTGCTTATCGCCGTTGGTCTTGCCATTACATTTGGTGTTATGGGTGTCATTAACATGGCTCATGGCGAACTCATGATGCTGGGAGCCTATACTACCTATGTTGTGCAACAGGCATTCCCTTCACTTATTGATTATTCAGTTTTCATAGCCATTCCACTGGCGTTTATCGTGTCAGGGCTTATCGGTATCCTGATTGAACGCAGTGTTATACGTCATTTGTATGGTCGGCCGCTTGAAACCCTGCTGGCGACGTTTGGTATTAGCCTTGTCCTGCAGCAACTGGTGAGAACAATTTTTTCACCACTGAACCGATCTGTTGAAACACCATCATGGATGAGCGGTTCGCTGGAGATTAATGCTGCCTTAAGTCTTACCTATAACAGGTTGTTTATTGTGTTGTTTGCACTGCTGGTATTTATCGGCTTGTTACTGATTCTCAAGAAAACCTCGCTTGGGTTACAGGTAAGAGCGGTATCGCAGGACCGCAACATGGCCAGGGCAATGGGTATACGTACTGACTGGGTAGATGCACTAACGTTTGGCCTGGGTTCCGGCATCGCCGGTATAGCTGGTGTTGCATTGAGTCAGTTGACCAATGTTGGCCCTAACCTTGGGCAGGGTTACATTGTTGACTCTTTCATGGTGGTGGTGTTTGGCGGAGTAGGAAATCTCTGGGGTACTTTAGTTGGTGCACTAACTCTTGGCGTGGGAAATAAGTTCCTTGAACCATGGACAGGTGCCGTACTGGCCAAGATCCTGATCCTGGTATTTATTATCCTGTTTATTCAGAAACGACCACGTGGGTTATTCCCGCAAAAAGGCCGGGCAGCGGAGAATTAGTATGCAAAGAGTACCCCTGATTTTTCGTTTGTTACAGAATGATCGTGGCGGCCAGGTTATGATGGCGTTACTGGTGTTCATTGCAGTTGTTATTCCAGTCTTTAATTTATTGATTCCCGCGGATTCAGCGTTACATGTATCAACTTATACAGTGACACTGCTGGGCAAGTATCTTACGTATGCCTTGCTGGCGATTGCACTGGACCTGGTATGGGGATACTGCGGAATACTGAGCCTGGGACATGCGGCATTCTTTGCACTCGGTGGGTATGCCATGGGCATGTACCTGATGCGCCAGATTGGAGACCGTGGTGTATATGGAAATCCTGAGCTGCCGGATTTTATGGTGTTCCTGAACTGGAGTGAGTTACCGTGGTACTGGTACGGTTTCGATATGTTCTGGTTTGCCATGTTAATGGTTATGGTGGTACCTGGTTTGCTGGCTTTTGTATTTGGCTGGTTTGCCTTCAAGTCACGGGTAACTGGCGTTTACCTTTCGATTATTACCCAGGCCCTGACTTATGCGTTAATGCTAGCATTTTTCAGAAATGAAATGGGATTTGGTGGTAACAATGGTCTTACCGATTTCAAAGATATCCTTGGCTTTAGTCTTCAGGAAGATAGTACCAGGGTTGGGTTATTCCTTGCCTCAGCATTAGCACTTGCTGCAGGTTACTTATTCTCACGTTATGTAGTGACATCAAAACTTGGAAAGGTGGTAAGGGCAGTACGTGATGCTGAAGATAGAGCTAGGTTTTGTGGTTACCGGGTAGAAAACTATAAAGTTTGGATATTTGTCGCATCAGCCATCCTCGCTGGGATAGCTGGTGCGCTTTATGTTCCACAAGTTGGCATCATCAACCCCGGTGAATTTTCACCACTGAATTCAATTGAACTTGTTGTCTGGGTTGCCGTTGGTGGTCGGGGAACGTTATACGGTGCAGTCTCCGGCGCATTTATTGTCAATTATGCGAAAACATATTTTACAGGTGCGTTACCTGAAGCATGGTTATATGCACTCGGGGCATTGTTTATTGTTGTAACTATCTATTTACCGAAGGGGCTGGTTGGGCTTTACCAGCAATATCGAAGCAGAAAAGGTCTGGAGCAGGCATCATGAAGAAGCTGGATCAAATCCGCGAAACAATGCGACGTGACCAGGTTTTTTCATTCATGGCAAATGGGTATTCACACCCTGTAGTAAAAGGTGAAGTGGATGTCAGCCATAGCACGATCCTCTATGTCGAGGATGTCAGCGTTAGTTTTGATGGTTTCAAGGCACTTAATGATCTTAATTTATATATTGATGACGGGGAGTTGCGCTGCATTATCGGTCCAAACGGCGCAGGTAAAACAACAATGATGGATGTCATTACAGGCAAAACCAGGCCTGATGAGGGTAGTGCTTTTTTTGGGCAGACAATGGACCTGACACAAATGAGCGAGTATGAAATTGCGTCTGCCGGAATAGGGCGCAAGTTCCAGAAGCCAACTGTTTTCCCTGAACATTCAGTATTTGAAAACCTGGAGCTTGCGCTGCATATGGATAAGCGGGTCTGGCCAAGCCTGTTTAGCATTTTATCTGGCGAGCAGCTCGATCGTATCGATGAAATACTCGAAACCATTGGCTTAAAAGATCAAAGAGATATTGCTGCAAAATTATTATCGCATGGACAAAAGCAGTGGCTTGAAATTGGTATGTTATTAATGCAGGAGCCACGTTTGTTGCTGGTCGATGAGCCCATTGCCGGAATGACTCACCAGGAAACGGAACGAACGGCAGAACTTTTGTTGTCACTGGCAGGAAAACATTCAGTTGTGGTTGTTGAGCATGATATGGAGTTTGTTCGATCAATTGCCCGAAAAGTGACTGTATTACACGAGGGCAGTGTGCTTTCTGAGGGAACTATGGATGAAGTACAAAATGATCCGCGTGTGGTAGAAGTTTATCTTGGCGAATGAGCATGTTAAGTATTAATGATTTAAACCAGTATTACGGGGAAAGCCATACCCTGTGGGATGTAGGTCTTGAACTTGGTAAAGGCAACTGTATGTGCCTGATGGGGCGTAATGGTGTTGGCAAAACAACGCTGCTGAAAACCATTATGGGATTGTTGCCGGCAAAAAGTGGTTCTATAATTTTTAATGATAATGAATTAATAAATAAACCGGCTGAATTACGTGCAAGGATTGGTATCGGTTATGTGCCACAGGGCAGGGAAATTTTCCCGTTACTGACAGTAGAAGAAAATTTACGTATAGGGTTGTCAGCGCTTGGAAAATCGTCTGAACCTGTTCCCAAGCGTATATTTAACCTGTTCCCGGTGTTAAAGGAAATGTTACAAAGGCGGGGTGGTGATTTGTCAGGTGGACAACAGCAACAACTGGCTATTGGTCGGGCACTGATATTGAACCCTTCGTTGTTGATCCTGGATGAACCCACTGAAGGTATCCAGCCTAACATTGTGCACGAGATTGGCGACATCATTATGCGGCTTAACCAGGAAGAGGGACTGACTATATTGCTGGTTGAGCAGAAGCTGTCTTTTGCAAAGCGCGTGGGTAAATCATTTACCATTATGGACAGGGGGCAATGTGTCGCAAATGGCGACATGGAAAGTCTCGATGATCAAATTATCCAGAAATACCTTACTGTTTAGTTGTTCAAAACTAGTTAATACAACTGATTCCTCCACCTCTCTTTTGAAATTATACCGGGCACCAAAATAGTGCGTAGTATTTGTACCAGTATCATATTAGTGCAATATCACGATGCACATCCTACAGGCAATCTATAAGCTACTGATTTAAAACAAAAAATATAATTGGCACGCCCTGTGCAGTAGATGGGGTACTCATTTCCTCACTTTGGTGAATAGTGAAACAGGGTACGGCTTTGAAATGAGTTGGTATCCATGAAATTAAAATTTACAGATTTTTGTTTTTAAGGAGGGTAAATCCCATGAAACTCGTAATGGCAATTATCAAGCCTTTCCGACTTGATGATGTCCGTGAAGCCTTATCCGATATCGGGGTACAGGGTATTACGGTCACAGAAGTCAAAGGCTTTGGTCGTCAGAAAGGGCACACCGAACTCTACCGTGGAGCAGAGTACGTTGTGGACTTTTTGCCAAAAGTCAAAATTGAAGCGGTAGTTACAGACGCACTGGTTGATCAGGTAGTTGAAGCAATCAGTAAAGCAGCTAACTCCGGCAAAATTGGCGATGGCAAGATCTTTGTATCTGGCGTTGAACAGGCGGTTCGCATTCGTACAGGCGAATCGGGTGACGATGCACTTTAAGTGCTGGCTTAATTTAAGAGGATAATATCGTGGAAGCTTTAAATGGTATAAAAGACTTAAGCTACGCACTGGATACATTTTACTTTCTGGTTATGGGTGCGTTAGTTATGTTCATGGCAGCAGGGTTTGCCATGCTGGAAGCAGGTCTGGTTCGCGCCAAGAATACTGCTGAAATTTTAACGAAGAACATCGTGTTATACGCGGTAGCATGTATTATGTACATGTTTGTTGGTTACAACATTATGTACGGTGATGGTAACGGATATATTCCTGGCCTGAGTTTCTTCCTGAGTGCAGATAACGATCCTGCTGAGGTTCTGAAGCAAGGCATGGACGGCTGGTATGATGGCAGCTACTACTCTGGTATGTCTGACTTCTTCTTCCAGGTTGTGTTTGTTGCAGCAGCTATGTCAATTGTTTCAGGTGCAGTAGCTGAACGTATGAAACTATGGGCATTCATGGTATTCGCCGTTGTGATGACTAGTGTTATTTACCCGGTACAAGGTTACTGGAAATGGGGCGGTGGTTTCCTGGATGCCAATGGTTTCCAAGATTTCGCAGGTTCCGGTGTCGTACACATGTGTGGTGCCGTAGCAGCATTAGCTGGTGTGTTACTGCTGGGTGCTCGTAAAGGTAAATACAAAGCAGACGGTTCAATTAACCCGATTCCTGGTGCCAACATGCCACTGGCAACATTAGGTACCTTCATCCTGTGGATGGGCTGGTTTGGATTCAACGGTGGTTCAGAACTGATCGTGTCGAACGTTGGTGAAGCTAACGCAGTTGCAATGGTATTTGTTAACACTAACATGGCTGCTGCCGGTGGTGTTGTTGCTGCAATAATTACGGCACGTATCCTGTTCGGCAAAGCTGATTTAACCATGGCTTTGAACGGTGCGCTGGCTGGCCTGGTTTCCATCACGGCTGAACCTTTGGCGCCAACACCTGGCCTGGCTACTATCATCGGTGCTATCGGCGGTATCCTGGTTGTATTCTCAATCATCACGCTGGATAAGCTGAAACTCGATGACCCGGTGGGTGCCATCTCGGTTCACGGTACCGCTGGTATCTGGGGCCTGTTAGCAGTAATCCTGTCTAACGGTGACGCCACACTGGGTGGACAGTTACTGGGTATCGCTTCAATCTTTGTCTGGACTTTCGTCGCAAGTCTGATCGTCTGGGGTATCATCAAGGCAGTTATGGGCCTGCGTGTTACCGAAGAAGAAGAATACGCGGGTGTGGACCTGGCCGAATGTGGCCTGGAAGCCTACCCGGAATTTACTGGAACTATGGGTTCAGGTAAATAAGACTCCTTACACTCCTCTTGTGGATGTAGTTGGGGCTCCGAAAGGAGCCCCTTTTTTATGCTTGAAAAGTAATTAAATAGAACGCTTAGCAAGGTTATTGATTAAATTAGTGGATAAAGTTTCTGCGTCCCATTGTGAATCATCTTGTCATTATGCTCACTAAAAGAGTGCAGAGAAGTATGAATGCTTAATGAAGCCAAAGATAGCCGTAATTATTCGATGGAGTAACTTATTGAAATTGCAGGTTAAAAAAGATAAAGGATAAAGTACGGCTGATTTATAAAAAGTTGGTACACCACTTGCATTACTAATTATAAGTTTGATTATTGGACTCCTCCTTTTTAATCAATTCCCCTATGGGACGACCCATAGGGGCTTATTTTTTTAAAAACGGGACGACCCGACAGTGTGTCATCATGAACATGGTGTTTAAAGACACTGAAGGTATCGTGCCAAACGTCCTGGCATTTTCCTATGCAGCAGGTGGATACCTTAGTGGTATTATAGCTGTCCTTTCAGATTCAGTATTTTTAAATATCGTTGGCGGTCTCTTGTTAGCGCATGCAATGGTGATTGCAGCCTATTTGTTGCATGAGTGCGCCCACAATACAATTTTTAAAGATAATAAATACCATGTCTACGTTGGTAATGTACTAATGTGGGTTACCGGTAGTTGTTATGGTGACTATCATGATATCCAGCATAAGCATTTCCGTCATCATGCCGATAAAGCTGATGTGGTAGCTTTCGATTATCGTGAAAAACTACAACAGTATCCTTTGCTGGTAAAAGTGTTGGGTATACTGGAATGGGCATACATACCCGCTGTTGAAATCATGATGCATTTGCTTGTGCTGATACTGCCATTTACCATGGAATCGCGAAAGCATAGAAGATTACGAGTAATTGTAGTTTCTATGATAAGAATGCCATTGTTTATCTATCTGGCGAGTATCTCGTTAAGTTTTGCTGCTATATATCCACTTGCGTATATGATGTTTCTGACAGTGTTACGTTTTATGGATACTCATCAACATACTTACGAAATATTCGAGACGCTTGAACAGAAGCGTGGCGAAGAAGTAAGGCGCTTTAATCGTGAATATGAGCACCGCAACACTTTTTCAAACCTGGTATCAATCAAATACCCGTTACTTAATTTATTAGTACTGAATTTTGGCTATCACAATGCACATCACACAAAGGCAGGGTTACCGTGGTACAGGCTGCCAGAATTACATGCAGAACTCTATGGTGATGATCAAAGCCAGGTATTCCCCTTTTTTAATTTAATAAAATCTTTTCACAAGTATCGAGTGGCACGCGTTCTTAATGCCGATGTTGGGGACATTGGTATTAATGAAAATAAAGGTACAGACTTTATTGGTGTCGATGGTGTTTCATTTTTAACCGCACATTAAAAAGACAGTAATATGACACAGGTAACACGCTTCTATCCACTACTAACAGGTACACACCGTTATGAAAAGACGCTTTCAACACGGGGGCGAGGTGAAGGAGTAATTATTGATGCACCCATTCTTGCATATTTAATTGAAACAAAAAATGGTCGTGTTCTTTATGATGTTGGCTGTGACTATAACAAGATAAATGATCCTGTGCTGCGAAAAAAATTTTATGAAAATGACGAGTTTCCTTTTGGTCCGCCACAGATGACGGAGGAACAAAAACTTGATAACCGTTTAAAACAAATTGGACTTGAACCGAAAGATATTGATGTGGTTTTTTGTGGGCACCTGCATTTTGATCATGGTGGTGGTTTATGTGATATGTGTCATGCAGAGATTCATGTTCATCAAAATGAACTAAAAGCAGCACGAAACCAGGAGGATGGCGCCTACTTTCAGGAAGACTTTACCGGACAATACAACTGGGTGATTAAGAAACAGGAATATGATCTTTGTTCAGGTGTATCTGCAATTGAGACGCCGGGACATACTGCCGGGCACATGTCGATGTTGATCGAATTACCAAAAGGCAAGCCAATATTACTGGCAGGAGATGCGGCCGACCTGGAAGAAAATATCAGTGATGAAGTCGCCCCTGGGTTATGCTGGCATGATAACGAGGAAATGGCAGTTGACAGTATCAGGAAGTTAAAAGCCATGGCATCACAAATGGACGCGGTAATCTGGCCAAACCATGACATAAACTTTTTCGAAAGATGTAAATCTTTACCCGCGTTCTACGAATAACCGTATTTAGTAATTATGATGTTTCCTGTTTATATATTGTTTTTTAGTTCGATTGGCTGGGGGCTGACCTGGTTGCCAGTCAAGTATCTTAACCAGAGCGGCATTGATGGCGTCGAGTTAATATTTATTGCATTTAGTGCGGCAAGTATCGTGATGTTACCGCAATTGTTGCGTCAGCGATCACGATGGTTGCAGCATACCAATTTCCTGCTATCCATTGCCCTGGTAGGGGGCATTGCCAATATCGCGTTCCAGGCATCCCTGATCTATGGGGAAGTCGTTCGGGTCATGATCCTGTTCTATCTATTACCTATCTGGAGTGTGATTGGTGGCAGGTTATTTCTGAAAGAGGAAATCGACGGTAAGCGAATCTTTACCGTTGTTTCATGCATTACGGGTGCATTTCTGATTCTTGGTGGTATGGCTATATTTGAACAAACCCCAAGCTGGATTGATGTTATGTCAGTTATCTCGGGGTTTGCCTATGCGATGAATAATTTGTTGTTCAGGGCTACCCAGCAAATTCCCGTTGCCAGTAAAGTGGCGGCCATGTTTATTGGTTGCGCGGTGTTATTAGGTGGTTACCTGTTCCTGATACCTGCCGAACAATTTGCAAATCAAACAGTCAACAATATCAGTCTTACCATTCTTTATGGCATTACCTGGCTGAGCCTGGTCAGTTTTGGTAGCCAGTGGGGTGTCACCCAGATAGAAGCAGGCCGGGCTTCTATTATAATTGTTATGGAACTGGTCGCAGCCGTGGTCTCCGCTGCACTAATACTGGGACAGGTTCTTTCAGTTGTTGAGCTATTGGGAATTGTACTGGTGATTAGCTCGGTCATGATTGAAGGTACCCGTAAACCTGAGTCAGCTTAATTTGCCCGCCCATAAATTTTTATTTCATCGAGCGAGCAAAATGTTGTCGTTCCTCTTCTGCCATCCACTGGTTGATTTCCCAGAGATCAGCTACCGGTTTGTTAGTGAAAGGTATTTCATGCAAATATCTGTCAGGACCAAACTCCGGTGTCATGGTCGTATAGTCATAGCCTGACAATGCCTGCTGCTGCCAGAGTATTTCCCACCAGCGCTGATGGGCTCTTAATTCTGTTTCATATTCAGGTGCAGCCGGGTGGGGGACCTGTGGGCCCTGGTCGTAACCTACCCGTGCATGGATATGATGGGCGTGAGGTGCAAGTTCCTGCAGAACATTCATTTCGCTATCCATCAAGCGTTCGCATACTACGCACCAGTGACTGAAGTCGCAGGTTAACCTGATGTCCGACAGTTGCTCAACAATACGCTGGGTTACCCAGGGATTAAAAAATGCCCGGCCTCGATGAGTTTCAAAACTGATAGTTATGCCAAATGATTCGGCCTTTTCCATGGCAGATTGAAAAAATTCTATATTTTGCTGCTCTGGCCAGGCATCACATCCGCCCAGGCAGGTTATAAACAAGGGATCAAGTTGCATACTGGCTTCCAGTTTCTGCTCAAGGCTGGCCAGGTGCTGTTGCAAAGAGGCATTTCTATCCGGCACATATGTGCCAGCCGTTGTGATTTCCGCAATGTATTGCAGGCTACTATCCTCAAGCTGGTAATAAAGATCCTTGTTGGTGCGGATATCAAGTGGTGCTGGTCCTTCAATGCCATGAAAACCAGCAGCAATCGCTTCATTAATTGCAGTGCTATAGGGGCCAGTAAAACCCCACAGTGTTTTAAAAAGTTTAAGTTCCATATCGGCCGTTATTACAGGAAACAGTATTGCTAGCAATAGCTTGCAATGAAAGTGCCAGAAGAAAAGTATTTTACTGGTAAGAAAATATTGCCTGATTCAAGGCCTTATAACTGGCGCAATGAAGTTTACGGTGAGTAAAAAAAGATAAATTTTTGCACTAAATTCAGGCACCGGTGCCAGAAAGCCCCCGATCTTTGCACCCGAATCAAACATTGGTGTTTACTCCCGGCAACAGGGTGTAGCTAACTAACTGACAGTAAAAGAAATTTTGCTGATTATAACGGATGGCATACTGCTTGCTCATATGAGTATTACTAATTCTCTAATTCGTAATACTTGAGGGGTAAGCACATGAAAACTGGAATGAGAAAATTACTGGGTGCCTTAGCAACTATGTTGTTGATAAGCACCTCTGCACAGGCAGCCGAGCCACTTCGCATTGGATACAGTGACTGGCCAGGATGGGTAGCCTGGGAAATCGGCATTGAAAAAGGCTGGTTCAAGGAAGAAGGCGTCGATGTGAAATTTGAATGGTTTGATTACGTTGCATCAATGGATGCTTTCGCCGCAGGCAAACTTGACGCAGTTGGCATGACTAACGGCGATACCCTGGTGACTGGCTCAACGGGCGCCAAGGGCGTGATGTTCCTGATGAATGATTACAGTAATGGTAATGACATGGTTATTGCCAAGCCAGGTATCAATTCTATCAAGGAACTTAAAGGTAAAAAGATTGGTGTTGAAGTTGGCTTTGTAAGTCACCTGTTACTAATCAATGCTCTGGAAGATAATGGTCTGAAAGAAACCGACGTTGAGCTGGTTAACGTACCGACCAATGAAACACCACAGGTGCTCGCTTCTGGCCAGGTAGATGCTATTGTTGCATGGCAACCCAGTTCAGGATCAGCACTGCAACTGGTACCGGGCTCAAAAGCTTTGTACACTAGTGCCGACAAGCCAGGCCTGATTTACGATATGTATGTTGCTTCACCGGAAAGCTGGGCTGCACGTCGTGATGATTACAAAAAAGTGATGAAAGTCTGGTATCGCATTGTTAACTACCTGAAAGATCCTAAATCCTATGAAGATGCTGTGAAAATTATGGCATCACGTGTAGGTCTTAAGCCAGCGGAATACAAGACGTTCATTGATGGTACCAAGATCCTGACATTGAAAGAAGCCAAGTCGTTCTTCAAGAAGGGAAAAGGCTTTAAATCAATCTACGGTTCAACAAAAATCTCTGATGATTTCAATGTTGCCAACAAGGTATACAAGAAACCAGAAAAGGTTGAATCATACATTGATGCATCAATGATGGCTGAAATGTAATTTCAGGTTGGCCAGGCTATGCAAGCAGTATTAAGCAATATCAATTTCAGGCAATGGTTTTCTGTACGCAAGGAGCTCATGGGAAAACCGCGGATTGTTTTATCCGTACTGAGTTTTATTCTTCCGTTGCTGATATGGTGCCTGGTCAGTTATGTACCCTACGTATGGCACCCCAAGATGGAGATTACCAATCCGG
>JARRJY010000014.1:19236-45249 GCA_037388705.1 Gammaproteobacteria bacterium | reverse complement strand
CCAATTGTCGCGCGTGATTTTATCCATGCACCCCTTTATACCGGCATCAAGATCATCGATACACTTATCCCTGTTGGTAAAGGGCAACGCCAGTTACTTATTGGAGACGAGGGTCTCGGACGAAGTTCAGTCGCAATAGATACCGTCATTAATCAACGTGGACAGGATGTGTACTGCATCTATGTGTTGATCGGTCAGAAACGATCGACCGTAGTCAATACTATCCAAATCTTGCAAAAATTTAATGCCATGGACTACACAACACTGGTGGTGGCTGAAGCCAGTGACTTACCTGGCTTACAACATCTTGCGCCTTTCGCCGGTTGTGCCATCGCCGAGTTCTGGATGCAACAGGGAAAAGATGTATTGGTTGTTTATGATGATCTGTCCACTCATGCCAGGACCTATCGTGAACTGTCGTTGTTACTGCGACGTCCACCCGGACGTGAGGCCTACCCCGGTGATATTTTTTCTGTACATGCACGCTTGCTGGAACGGGCCACCTGTCTGAATGCCGCGCATGGTGGTGGTAGTATGACAGCATTACCCATCGTGGAAACCAAGCTTGGGGAAATTGCCTCTTATATTCCGACCAACCTTATCTCGATAACCGATGGTCAGGTTTACCTGGATCAGAACCTGTTTTCCAGTGGCTTTCGTCCGGCTATAGATATTGCACGCTCCGTTTCGCGTATTGGCGGACAGGGACAACATCTCCGCATAAAAGAAGAAGCCGGTCGTATGAAACTGGATTACCTGCAGTTCCTTGAGCTGGAAATTTTTACCCGCTTTGGTACTCGCCTGGAGGCCTCGATGGAACAGGCTATTCAACGTGGCCGTTTATTACGAGAAATACTCAAACAGGATCGCCTCTCTCCTATGCCTGTTAATTTCCAGATGGCCTGGCTAATTGCTTTTAACGAAAACCTGTTTGATGAGCAACATCCTGAATCAGTACCGGCTATTCTTGATGAGCTGGCCAAAGCGGTACAACATACTTCGCTCGAGCTCGACAGCCCTCGTGAAGAATGGCGTGATGCCGTAAATCGCTGGGTTACAAAATCAAAAACAGCAAATACGACATGACGCATCGACATAAACTTGAACATCATCGCCATAGTCTCAACGAGATTCGTGACATCATGAATTCCATGAAAACACTTGCCTATATGGAAACCCGTAAACTTGCCCGTTTTCTGGATGCACAACATTCTGTTGTGCAAAACATCGAAGATGTTGCCACTGATTTTCTCAGCTATCACCCGGGTATCCTGCCCCAGGCAGCTAAAAGCAAAACACCAAAAACTGTTTACCTGTTAGTAGGTACAGAACGTGGTTTTTGTGGTGACTTTAATCATACCCTGTTAAATCAACTGGCAAAAAATACTCCTGCAGATTTACCGGAACCACCAATGCTGATCGGCATCGGGCATAAACTCAGTGTTCTGCTGGAAAATAATGAACAGGTTATTGCTTTATTCGATGGTGCCAGTGTGGTTGAGGAAGTCACCACACTGATTCAGCAAATCGTCAACAAGCTTGCCAGATTGCAGGAACAATTCGGTATTTTGTCTGTTAACTGTTTCTATCATGATGCGGATAATATCCTGCAAAAAGAATTGTTACCCTCTTTCCAGCAACTTGCAAATCAGCCTGTACGGTTTCCCCATCCGCCTTTACTGAATCTTCCCTCCCGGGACTTCCTGATGGAACTGACCGAGCACTACCTGTTCGCGGCTTTACATGAAATACTTTATACATCACTGATGCAGGAAAATCATAACCGTGTTGCGCACCTTGAAGGAGCCATTAATCATCTTGATGAGGAATCATCACAACTTGCACAGCAGTGTAATACCTTACGCCAGGAAGAAATTATCGAAGAAATCGAGGTGATTCTGCTCAGTGCAACAAACCTGGTCGAGGAAGATGCACTGCGTAAGAACCAGAAAAAATAGCTCAATGAGTCATTCATTATATGCAGGCTGAATATCCGATACTAATTGCACTAGGCGCATTACTGATTCTCAGCCCCCTGGTAAAAAGCCTGATGGAACGTCTTGGCATCCCAGCCATGGTGGGCTATATCATTCTCGGGCTTTTAGCCGGTAGCATAAACCAGCAATGGAACTTTGTTACGCCGCGCTTTGACCAGACTTTTACCATCCTGGCACAACTAGGTGTCGTAGCTTTATTATTTCGCGTTGGTTTAAAAAGCCATACCAGGGCGTTACTAAAGAAACTACCCGATGCCAGCCTGATCTGGCTGAGTGATGTATTCACAAACCTGGTGCTTGGTTTCATAGTTGCCTATTATGTCCTTGGCTTACCCCTGGAAACATCCCTTGTTATTGCAACTGCATTCAGCGCCACCAGTGTCGCCGTTTCCGTCGGGTTGCTTGACAACATGCACAAGTTGAATACCGCGAGAGGACAGTTACTCGTTGATATTGCGGAGCTTGATGACTTATCCGGCGTTCTTCTGCTGGCCATTCTTACCGCTGTTATCTCGGTCTTGCAACAAAACAGTCATGAAAGCATTTTTGCGGTGATCAGTATCACTACCTTTACGACATTCTTAAAACTGGTTTTATTCATTATCGGTTGTTATCTTTTTTCCCATTACCTGGAACGAAGTTTTACGCACTTCAATCGCAAATGGGAAAATTCCACCACTGGCCTGACTATTTCTGTACTGGGCGCCGGCCTGGCCATTGCCGCCATAGCTGGCTACCTGGGTTTCAGCCTGGCAATTGGTGCGTTGTTTGCCGGTCTTGCTTTCAGCCGGGATCCTGATGCAGTACGCACCGATGCGAAGTTTACTTATTTCTATGAATTTCTGACGCCATTCTTTTTTATCAATATTGGCATTCAGATTGATCCTGCCACACTCATCCCGTCACTTGGCATCGTACTGATACTGTTAATACCGGCCATACTTGGCAAGTTTATTGGCGTCGCTACCCCGGCATTAAGAATAATGAAAAAACATAATGCCGCCCTACTGGGAATAAGTATGATACCCCGGGCTGAAATCGCCATGGTCATCATGTATCAGTGTCACCTGCTAGGTGAAGAAGTTGTCCCTGACGAGATATTTGCGGCGATGGTGATTGTTGCTGTTATTACCTCTATATTTGCGCCGTTGGTGCTGCGCTTCGCTTTTCCAAGACAACCTGTTTAGGCCGGGCTTTCATTTACCCTTTAATACAAACCAGTGGCTCAAGACGCGCTACCTTCTTTGCCAGGCCAGCTTGATCTGCTGAGTCGACAACTGCTGACACATCTTTATAGGAACCGGGCGCTTCTTCTGCCACACCCCGCATTGAAGGGCTGCGCACCAGGATCCCCTGTTCACTTTCAAGTTGTTTAATCAGTTCTTTACCACGCCATCGTTTGGTTGCCTGGTGTCGACTCATGGCACGACCTGCTCCGTGACAGGCAGAACTGAATGCCAGTTGTTCACTTTGCTTTGTCCCTGCAAGAATATAGGAACCGGTTCCCATTGAGCCCCCAATAATGACGGGCTGCCCAACCTCTCTTAATACCGCGGGAATATCCGGGTGGCCGGGACCAAAAGCCCGCGTTGCCCCTTTGCGGTGAATATAAAGCTGGCGTTTTTCACCGTTGACTTCGTGCTGCTCTAACTTACAAGTGTTATGTGAAACATCATAAAGTAACCGCAATGTTGCTTCAGGAAAAATACGGGCGAAAGCGCCCCGAGTTAAATGGGTGATAATTTGCCTGTTAGCCAGGGCACAATTCACTCCGGCACGCATGGCTCCCAGGTACGCCTGGCCAATATCTGACTTTATTGGCGCACAAGCCAGTTCCCTGTCTGGCAGGTTAATGCCAAACCGCGGTGCTGCAATCGCCATATCTTTTAAAAACTCGGTGCCAATCTGGTGACCCAGGCCACGCGAACCGCAATGAATGCTGACTACAACATCACCTTGTTGTAATCCAAAACGTTCAGCAATAGTTTCATCATAAATGTCAGACACATGTTGCACTTCCAGGTAATGATTACCTGAACCCAGTGTGCCCATTTCATTTTGCTGGCGTTTCTTGGCATGATCAGAAACGTGCCTTGGCTCGGCACCTTGCATACAACCGTGTTCCTCAATACGTTCAAGGTCAATTTCATCACCAAAGCCCTGTTGGATGGCCCATCTGGCACCACCTTTCAGCATGGCATTCATCTCAGGTATGTTTAAGTGAATAGTCCCGGTACTGCCTACCCCGGCAGGAATATCCCGATACAGCTGATCAACCAGGGCTTTTTTGTGTGGCTCAACATCCTGTTTGTTGAGGCCCGTATGCAAACAGCGTACGCCGCAGGAAATATCAAAACCGACACCGCCAGCGGAAATTACACCTCCTTCATCAGCATCAAACGCCGCCACGCCGCCAATGGGAAAACCATAGCCCCAGTGCGCATCCGGCATCGCGTAGGCTGCCTGCACAATGCCGGGTAAGGCTGCTACGTTGGTAATTTGTTCGCGCACCTTGTCATCCATATCCCTGATAAGTTGCTCGTCAGCATAAATAATGGCGGGCACACGCATATCCCCAGTTGGCTCAATGCACCAGGTAGTATCATTAATCTTGTTAAAGATTTTAATATCGATTGTATGATCCCCTATACCTCAGCTACACATCAACTATACATTGTGCCAGCCAGCCTCCGTCCTTTTGTTCCCTGACCTGAAGCTCGGTTAAAGTGGCGCCTTTTACTTCTACTGCTGGTTGATGTTTTTCCCTGTTTACGGTTTCTCCACAAACCCTGGCCTTTAAATGCCCGTCAGCAATACTGACATCGAACTGGCTGAACAGCATGTTCCGGGTTGCCATTTCATAAACCAGCGCATTTAACCAGTCGACAAACAGGTACTCCAGGTCCATGGCCTCACCTTCAAGATCAATACAGGCATTAACAGCAACTGATTGAGGCTCAGTAATAACTGCTGTCATAGCAATGGCTGCCTGGACAAATGCCTGTTCAGGAGTTTCCCCGAAGCCACGTATCCCAATGTCAGCAACATGATGAAAATGCTGCCATTTTGTCTTGTTGTTCATAAGTACTGGCTACTATTGGCCATATATCTGTAATAAACATTGACGAGGATCAACGATCATTAATCTTATCTATGTGAAAAATAAAATATACCTAATATCAATTATAGTTAAGATAATGCTTATGATCTAAAAAGGAAGTTTGTATGGAGTCAGTATTCTCATTGGCGGATGAGCTAGGTCCACTAAAAGTCATTCATGTTCATGAACCCTCTATCGGGCTCAAGGGTGTGCTGGTAGTTGATAACGTTGCCAAGGGCCCCTCTATT
Source organism: Gammaproteobacteria bacterium (assembly GCA_037388705.1). GTDB lineage: Bacteria > Pseudomonadota > Gammaproteobacteria > UBA6429 > Thiohalophilaceae > JARRJY01. The sequence goes on along the minus strand of JARRJY010000014.1, from coordinate 39,904 downwards.
GGCGGCGTACGTATGGCTGCGGATGTTACTACCGAAGAATGCGCACGACTGGCACGTGCCATGACCTTCAAGAATGCGGCTGCCGGCTTACCCCATGGTGGTGGCAAGGCTGTCCTGGTCGGTGATCCCAAAATGCCAATACAACAAAAAGAAATCCTGATCCGTGGACTTGCCTGCGCGCTAAGAGAAGTTGAACAATATATTTTTGCTCCAGACATGGGTACAGATGAAGAATGCATGGCATGGGTCAAAGATGAGATTGACCGGGTGGTCGCGTTACCCCGAGAAGTTGGTGGTATTCCCCTTGATGAAATTGGCGCTACCGGCTGGGGGCTCAGCCATGTTGTTGATGTTGCGCAAAACTTCTGCCAGCTAAAGACTGAAGGTGCAACTTTTGCAGTACAGGGCTTTGGTGCTGTAGGAAAACATGTCACTAACTTCCTGAGCAAGAACGGTGCAATTCCCGTCGCGGTTTCAGATACCTCTGGCACCATCTACAATCCAGATGGGCTGGATGTCAAAGCATTAATCGCCCTCAAAGATGAAGGAAAGGGCGTTACCGACTATGCTGAAGGAGAGAAGCGTGATGTGGATGCCATTGTTGATATTGAGTGTGATATCTGGATCCCGGCTGCTCGTCCTGACGTGATCCACATAGACAATGTACATCGACTGAATGCCAAAATGGTGGTGGAAGGTGCCAATATTCCGATTACCCATGAGGCGGAAAAAGTGCTTCATGAAAGGGGAATTTTATGTGTCCCTGATTTTATTGCCAACGCCGGTGGTGTCATCTGCGCGGCTATGGAATACCAGGGTGCCAGTCAGTCTGCAGCCTTTGCTTCGATTGAAGAGAAATTACGTCGCAATACCACGGAAGTACTTGAAACAGCGCAACGTGAACAGATACTTCCCCGTGAAGCTTCTTTGCGACTGGCACGTAAACGCGTCGACAAAGCTATGAGCTTCCGTCGCTGGAAAATATTCTAAAGGTAATTATTGATTATGTATCGGATACGTTTTCATGGTCGCGGTGGTCAGGGTATGAAAACAGCTAGCAGGATTCTCGGCACGGCTTTTTTCATGGAAGGCTATGAAGTCCAGGATGCACCACGTTACGGCGCCGAGCGACGTGGCGCCCCGATCTTCGCCTATGTAAGAGCGGATAAATCACCCGTTAATGAACGCGGCATTATCAGTCACCCTGACCTGGTGGTAGTCGCCGATGACACCCTGGTCGGTATGCCCGCAGCCGGTGTGTTACAAGGCGTAGATGAACATAGTGTGTTATTAATAAATAGCCATGAGACTGCCGAGACATGGCAACATCGTTTAAACACCAGTGCGACTGTTCTGATTCTTCCTGCACGTGAAGATGTCGAAGACAGGGCTGAACTGCCCTATATCGGTAGTCGCTGTGCTGCGGCAGCGGCAGCACTTACCAGCGTCGTTTCAATAGAATCTTTTCTTAATGCCATAAAAGAGGAACTGGGTCACCTGGGAAAAACCATTATCCAGGAAAATACTGATATTGCCACTGCCGCATTTGATGCCATGTCAGAACATGCCGGCGTGGTTAAAGAAAGTGGCCTGCGTTCAGCTACCGCTTACCAGGCGCCGGAGTGGGTTGAGCTGCCTTTCGAGGCAGCCGAAATTTCGGCCCCTGCCATTCATTCCGGTGCAACCAGTGTCGAGGTCCGTACCGGGCTGTGGCGGACCATGCGCCCGGTGATCAATTATGAAAAATGCAGCGGTTGCTGGTGGGTGTGCAGTACTTATTGCCCGGATGGTGCTATCAATGTCCGTGACGATGGTAAACCGGAAATTGATTATGATCATTGTAAGGGTTGCCTGGTTTGTGTTGCTCAATGTCCACCACATGCTATTGAATCCATACCGGAGCATATTGCCAAAGAACAGGAAGAAGCAGGAGTAACATCATGACCCGAAAACTGTTGACCGGTAATGGTGCTGCCGCCTGGGGCGCACGTCTTGCCAAAACGGACTATATCCCTGCTTTTCCCATTACGCCACAAACTGAAATCATTGAAGATCTGTCTATCTGGATTGATCGCGGTGAAATGGATGCACGCATGGTCACTCTTGAATCGGAGCACTCCATGATTACCGCGGCAGGAAGTGCCGCCACTTCCGGTGTACGCGTGTTTACTGCCACTTCCAGCCAGGGACTGCTATATGGCATGGAAATGTTATACACCGTGGCAGGCTGGCGTGTGCCGTTCGTGATGATTAATGTGTCACGCGGATTGTCAGCACCGATTACCCTGGAGTCTGATCATAACGATATCATGGCAGCTCGTGACAGTGGCTTCCTGCAAATTCATTGCGCCACCTGCCAGGAAATTACTGACAGTGTATTAATGGCCTATAAACTCGCTGAACATAAAAGCGTTCGTATGCCTGCCATTGTTAACCTGGATGGTTTTTACCTGTCGTTTACCCGTGAACCCGTTGACCTGCCTGACGCGGAAAAAGCCGCTGCCTTTGTTGGTGAGTTTGATCCGGAAAACCTGCAGTTTAAAGGCAGTGCACCGCTCAGCCAGGCCATGGCAGTACTGGGTGGCGGGCCTTATTCCTATTTTCGCTACGAAGAGCATCTTGCTGTTGAAAGAGCACTGGATGTTTACGATGAGATTGCCGATGAATTTGCGAATACGTTTGGCCGCCGGTATGACATCATTGAAAACTATCAGATGGATGATGCGGAATTCGTCTTTGTTATGATCGGCTCGTTTGCCACCAAGGCGCACGATGCTGTGGATAGCCTGCGCGCGGCAGGCTGGAAAGTAGGCCTGGCACGCATCCGTTTATTCCGTCCTTTCCCCCGTGAAAAAGTACGCAGCTTGTTAAAAGGTCGTCGAGGTGTGGCCATAATTGATCAAAACATTTCCATGGGCATGGGTGGCGTATTGCATAGTGAATTTGCCAGTGCACTTTATGGTATGCCTGATGCGCCGGGAATCCTGGCAAGTTTTATTGGTGGCCTGGGTGGACGTGACATCACCCAGGAAGAGTTCTTTGAAATGATTAATGAACTTAAAGTTGCCAGCGTCAGGGGTGAATCTCCTCCCCCACGTTTACTTTATACCCAGAATGAACTCACCGAGATGCGAAAACTGCAGGCTATCGCCAAAGCAGAGCATGCCGAAATACATGAGAAACGAGGTTGATATCATGATTAAAGAATCTCCGGTTCACTTTCATCGCATGAAGGACATGCCCTCTTCTCATTTGCTGGGTACCGGTACTCCCATGTGTGCCGGTTGTGGAGGCCTTGAAGCTTTGCACAACATGTACGATATCCTTGGCCAGAAAACCGTGTTCGTGAACGCGGCTGGTTGTATGACGCTATTATCAGTTTATCCCTTTACCCCTTTTCGTGGTGGCTGGCTATATACCGCCATGGCATCGGCACCGGCAGGTGCGCAAGGTGTACGTGATGCCATGGATATCCTGATAGAAAAAAATAAACTTTCCGATGATGACAATATGGAAGTAGTGGTGGTCACCGGTGATGGTTCTGCCTATGGCATGGGGCTATCTGCAACCTCGGGGGCTATGGATCGCCATCTCGATTTTATCTACCTGTGTTATGACAACGAGGGTTATGGTAATACCGGGCAACAGTATTCTGCTGCCACGCCTCATGGTGCGAAAACATCTACCAGTAAAGGTTCTCACGGTTATCCGGGTTTCAAAAAAGATCTGTTTTCAATCTGGGCTGCACATCACCCTGCTTACGTAGCAACGATTATCGGCGCTGAACCACTGGACCTGGCCAAGAAAATTGAAAAATTACAAACCATGAAAGGACCCCGAATGCTGATCTCCCTGGCGCCATGCCCAACAGGTTGGGATTATGATCCACAGTTAAGTGTCGAGATAGGTCGACTTGCAGTACAAACAGGTGTCTGGCCATTGAAAGAATACATTGATGGTAAAGTCGTGCATACCAAGATACCTCGCCAGAGAAAACCGGTAGAAGAATACCTGAAACTGCAAGGTCGTTTTAAACACCTGTTTGAACCTCAGCGTGACGAACAGGGAATAGCAGAAATACAGGCACGTATTGATGCTTACTGGGACAATATTGTCGAATAATACATCAATATGGATTCATAATATTTATATGCGAAGGGTCGGTCAACATACACGCTTCAAACGATTTATCCGGGACATTTCTGTTCATACACCATTTATAAAATTATTAATCTTGATGGTTGTATTGTGGCTAATCTTTTCAACTGGCATGTACCTGGCCGAACGTAATATCGAACAAGCTGGCATCACAACTTTTGGAAAAGCTTTATACTGGTGTGTTGCCGCGTTCTCAACTGCAGGTATTGCTGACACTCCTCTTTCCGCTACAGGTCAATTAGTCGGGGGACTATGGATTGTAATAGGCTCAGTTTTATTCTTTGGCACCATCATCGCGACAATCACTTCCTATTTCATGCGTCCCATGCAAAGGCCACATAAAAAAATTATCGATACGATTGAATATAATCTTGAACAACTTGAAGACCTTAGTGTCGACGAACTTGACCTGCTAAAAAATACCATTGATACACTGATTGAACATGTTGAGACTTTAAAACAAAAACACAACCGGGAATAAAGATCTGTAAATATGAATAACCCCAATCACAGTTATTATCACTGCGGTGGCGACACTCAGCTCATTGGTCAAACTATTCCCGAGTATTTTCTTTCCGTTGCTCAACAGTTCCCTGAACAGGAAGCGGTTGTTTCTATCCCGCAACAGCGCCGTTTAACTTACCAGGCTTTATCTAATGCTACCGATGAACTGGCCAGGGGGCTCCTGGGGTTGGGATTCAAGCGTGGCGATCGCATCGGTGTCTGGTCAACCAATAATATTGAATGGTTACTAATCCAGATGGCGACTGCCCGTATCGGCGTTATCCTGGTTAATATTAACCCGGCCTATCGTCCCAAAGAACTGGCCTATGCGCTGGACCGCTCAGAAGTACAGGGATTGTTTATTATCCCCTCGTTTCGCAGTAGTGATTATGTTGCCATGTTGCTCAACCAGGTTCCTGAACTCCAGGGTAACAATACCGAGCTTGATTCCCATACTTTGCCAAACTTGCACCGGGTTATTCTTTATGACCCGGCCGACCCTATGCATACCGAAACCCCGGCACCGGGGTTTACCTCATGGCAGGAAGTCATTCAGGCAGCGGATACCATAAGCCAGGAAGAGCTGGAACAACAAACACAGACACTGGATCGCGATGATGTTATTAACATTCAGTACACATCCGGTACCACCGGTTTTCCCAAGGCGGTCATGCTGACCCATCATAATATTCTCAATAACGCATGGTTCTCGGCGCAGGCTATGCATTTCAAAGAAAATGACCGACTGGTTGTACCAGTACCTTTTTATCATTGTTTCGGCATGGTATTGGCCAACCTTTTATGTTTTTCAGTTGGTGCCTGCCTGGTCATTAGCAGTTATCATTTTGACGCCGGCAAAGTACTCGAAGCAGTACAACAGGAAAAATGTACCGCGATCCATGGTGTGCCGACCATGTTCATCGCTGAACTGGAACACCCTGATTTTAACAAGTTTGATCTGACCAGCTTACGTACCGGTATCATGGCGGGTGCCCCCTGTCCTCCCGAATTAATGAAACGCGTCATCAATGACATGCACTGCAATGAAATCCTGATCGGCTACGGTGAAACCGAAGCGTCGCCTTTAACACACCTCACCACGCGTGATGACAGTTTTGAGCGACGCATTAATACCGTTGGACATAACCTGCCTCACCAGGAAGTTAAAATTATCAATACTGAAACCGGTGCTACTGTTCCGTTAGGTGAGATTGGTGAAATCTGTTTTCGTGGTTATCACATCATGCGTGGTTATTACGGACAAGCTGAAAAAACCACGGAAACGATTGATGAAGCAGGCTGGTTGTTCTCTGGTGACCTGGGTACTATGGATGAGAACGGTTATGTGAAAATAACCGGCCGGCGCAAGGAAATGATCATACGCGGCGGTGAAAATATCTATCCACGGGAAATAGAAGATTTCATCTTCACTCATCCCAAGGTTGCCGAAGTAGCTGTATTCGGGGTTCCGGATGATTATTACGGGGAACAGGTCGCTGCCTGGATTGAACTACATAGTGGTGAGACCATGACGGAAGATGAACTGCGGGAATTCTGTAAAGACAATATCGCTCATTTCAAGATCCCGAAATACATTCGTTTTGTTGATGACTTTCCTATGACGGTTACCGGTAAGTTACAGAAATTCAGGATGCGTGAAGAAATGGTAAAATCACTGGAGCAGGTAAATGGCTTATGACGGTTACCCTTGAAGACATCCAGCAAGCCTCAAAAAATATCCAGGGCCAGGTTGAAAACACGCCACTGGTGCATTCACGTACGCTGTCGCAACTCAGCGGTGCCGAAGTTTACCTCAAGTTCGAAAACCTGCAATTTACTGCCTCATTCAAGGAACGCGGCGCCCTTAATAAATTACTGTCACTCGACAAGCAACAGCGTGAAACAGGCATTATCGCCATGTCCGCCGGTAATCATGCCCAGGCGGTTGCCTACCATGCACAACGTTTAGATATACCGGCTGTCATTGTCATGCCCCGTTTTACACCCAATGTAAAAGTGGAACATACCCGCGCCTTTGGTGCAGAAGTGATATTACACGGTGATAGTTTTGATGATGCGGCCAGCTTTGCTAACAAAACTGCCAATGAGCGTGACCTGTTAATGGTTCACCCCTATGATGATGAAAAGATCATCGCCGGTCAGGGAACCATTGCAATCGAGATATTCAAAGCAAAACCGGATCTTGATGTCCTGATTATTCCAGTCGGTGGTGGTGGGCTGATATCTGGCAATGCTATTGCGGCAAAGGCTCTCAATCCAAAAATAAAAATTATCGGTGTTGAAGCTGATCGCTATCCCGCCATGAAATCAGCCCTAGAGGATATTTCTCCTGATTTTGGTACCAGTACTATCGCCGAAGGTATTGCTGTTAAAAAACCCGGTGAACATACCTTGCCGGTTGTCAAGGAACTGGTTGATGACATCATCCTCGTTGGTGAAGACAGTATCGAAGAGTCTGTGCTGTTACTGCTTGAAGTTGAAAAAACGCTGGCGGAAGGCGCTGGTGCGACAGGCCTGGCTGCCCTGATGAAATACAAAGATGAGTTTGCCAATCACAAGGTAGGCATCTTAATTTCCGGTGGCAACATCGATATGCCGGTACTGGAAACCATAATCCAGCGCGGCATGGTCAGAAGCGGTCGCATGACACGGCTTCGCATTGACTTACGTGATGTGCCCGGCACCCTGGCCAGTGCCACCCAGTGCATCGAAGACAGTGGTGCCAATATTATCCATGTACATCATCACCGCACTTTCACAGAACAACCCCTGCAGATGGTCGAAGTCGAGTTTATTCTCCAGACTAAAGGAAAAGATCATATCCAGGAAATCATAAACAGGCTTCAGCAACAAAAATTCAAGGTAAGGTCAATTTACTGACATACATGTTCACAACTAATTTTGACTTGTATAATAAATACAGTACTTGCACGCCTCTATTTTACTGCCAAGCCTTTCCCTTAGTTTATCGAATTCCTTGCTATGACTTTGACATTTCACGTGATCAATAACCCAGCAATTCATATCAGGCATTTCACGCCTGATACAATCATATTCCTTACAGTCAAAATACTCGTAGCAATATTCGTTTATGATACCTGACATATTATCTTTCCATAATTAATCATATTTACCTGAAAATATAACCTGAAAACCATCTACTGTTTACTGTGGCCGAATTCGGGGAAAATGGCTGTGTTTTAAAATAATCATTATCTCTTTTTGCATCGATAATTCAAGATGCCGTAACCAACACTGTTCCAGGTTAAGACAAATTACCCTATTGAAATCGCACTGTTTACTGTCAGGTCGCCTGGTGAATGAAGATAGTATCGTGGAATCGATCCTGTAATACTGGAAAACAAGATTCTGATCGATTAAAGAACTTCCCGCGCAAGTTTTTTAATCACCATTCTTGATTGATTACCTTCATGCAGGATTTCTGTCTCCATACTGAAGCGGCATCGCTCGCCGGCGGGTGTTAACACTGTGAGATCGTCAACATCTGCAGTAGATTCCATCCGATGTCGCGCATATTCCGGTCCATATTTGCGTGGTGGTAAACAGGTATTGATTAACTCTTTTATATTGGATACACCCTGTATCTCACCAAAAGGTGAAGCCGTTGACCATAACGCATCCGGATGAAACAGGCTGACCGCTGCATCGGCATCTCGCCTGTCAACACAATCGAGAAATCGCATTAAAAGCAACCGCCTGGAATTTCGTGCGGCATAGCTAGTGTGAAGTAATGCATGTGCTTCAGCGGAATTGGGTTCCTTTAATTCTGTCTCATACAATTTTTGAACATCCGGGTTTTCATACGAACGTCGTCGCGACACATGTTTGTCTATGCCATAAATGGCCTGCATGCGTTTTTCCAGGACAAGCGGATCCATAGACTTGGGTTCGCCACCACCCCCCAGGCAACCACCAACACATGCCATCACTTCAATGGCAACGTACTCATCTCGCCATGCTTCTGTTTCCAGCAAACGTTGCGCCGTGGCGATACCATTGCATACCGCGACTTTGCCGATACCGGGAATCTTGGTTGTTTTGACTCCCTCACTAACACCACGAAGTTGCTGCCATTCCAGCGGAAGCGAATCTTCTTCGCCGATAAAATGGGATGCAGTACGCACAATCGCTTCCATGACACCACCTGATGCACCAAAGATTTGCCCGGCGCCTGTGCTTTCACCCAGCGGATTATCGAAAGCAGCCTCTTCTGACAATGCATTAAAGGCAATACCCCGTGCCTTGATCATCCTGGCCAGTTCGCGCGTTGTGAGCACACGGTCCAGATCACCGGATACACCGGGCCGAACGGACTCATCTTTCTTGGCCGTGCAAGGCATGACACTAACAACGTAAGGTTCTGACTTGCCCTCGGCAAATTCAGGACCGAGCGTACGAGCGAAGGCGCCACGTTTCGTGAGTGCACCATGCATTTGTTGTGGTGATTTTGTCGTACTTAAGTGTGGTAGAAGATCAGGTCGATTGATCTCAACCCAGTTCACCCATCCCGGACAGCATGAAGTAAGTAGTGGTAAATTTTCCTGGTTTTTGAGTCGCCCCAGAAACTCTGTTCCTTCTTCCATGATCGTTAAATCAGCGCCAAAGTTGGTATCGAACACGTAATCAAATCCCAGTTGTCTAAGGGCATTGATCATTCTGCCGGTACTCACGGTACCGGGTTTCATTCCGAACTCTTCACTAATGGCAACGCGCGTTGCCGGTGCAACCTGTACTGCAGATATATGTCTGCGAGCATCAAGGGTATGAAGGACATCGTGCCAATGCGGCGTCTCAATTAACGCGCCGACTGGGCATACCAGTGTACATTGGCCGCAGGAGATACATTTTGTATCAGCCAGGGATTGATCAAAAACGGTTACTGGCAAGCGGCCTGATCCACGCTCAGCAAATCCAATCACGTGTTGTTGTTGTCCCGGTTCGCCACACGCTTCTACGCACAAGCCGCATTCAATACATTTTGACAGGTCACGCCAGATACTCGGTGATGTGTGGTCAGTCAGTTTATGTTCCGGATGTTCTGCCGATCCTCTCGGGACTTTTTCCCAGCGGTCCTCCCATTGATTCTCGTTAACCAGGCTCTGTAACTGGCAAGCACCGTTGACTTCACATCGCATGCAATCGTTCGGATGGCGTGCCAGCAACCATTGCGCATCGGCTTCACGAAATTCCTGTAGTTCCCTTGAGTCTGTCTCTACCACATCACCATGTTTCGCCTTTGTGATACAAGCAGGTTCGGGATGGGCATTACCGTTTACATTCACGAGACACATTCGGCATACGGCATGGGATGGCAGACGAGGATAGTAACAAAGTGTGGGGATATGGACGCCAGCTTCCCTGGCCGCATCGAGCAATGTCGAGCCATCATTCACCTCGACAGATCGCCCATTAACTGTAAGTTTTATCATTTTAAATCAATAATGAAGAAACTTGTGCCGAGATTGTAGTTTGCGAAAGTGAACATCTATTCATACCTGCCGGTGATTCGCTATTTCAAACATTACCTGTGTTTGTGTCGATAAATCAAGATGCCATACATTATTATGTTCCAGATTAATACAAATAATCCCATCGAAATAGCAATCCCGGTGGTCATGCCAGAAGGATAAATTACCGGTAATATATAATGTGCAATAAAGCCACCTTCATAACCCTGTTCCCCTGCCAATGTGCGAAAGTAGTTTTCCAAAGGGGTCAATGGACAAATCCAGCGAAAAAAGCTGATTGTCATACCGTAAAGTGCAATCGGTACATGAAACCACACAAGCCTGGGGAATTTAAATACCAGTAGTGAACCGAAAATAACAAACAGAATAAATGTAAAGTGCAGTAATACCGTAAATTCAGCGAGTATCGTGTATAGCATCCGTTATCTTCTTGTTGTTCTTTTCTTTTGCAATGCTCAGGTGATGCGTTTGTTAAAGCAATGGAACTGATTTGGCAGGAATTGCCTGTACCGCTATATCAGCTTTTTGGCAACCTCCAGTATAGGCCCCTGTTCGCGACGAGATTTATCTAAAATATATCTACATGATTTTGCTTAACTTGTTTACTGCTTTCCAGGCAACAAGCTGCATTTTATTTGGATTGACATCCGGGGATGACATGCATGCCAGTATACCCTTACCAAATATTGGAAATATAGTGACACAACCAGCGTTGGCGCGAATAAACATTTCTTCCAGCTCGCCACAATCAAGCTCGGACATAATCTTCTCGCAGACCAGTTGTAATTCGATATATAGGGCACCCACTTTTTCAGGTTCATCAGCACTCCCTTCAAATGCCATGGTGAAACCGTCGGGGGAGACTAGCATGGAAAGCAGGATTTCAGAATTTGACTCGTTGAGCGTCTTTAAAGTGGATTCAATTTGTTCTATATCCAATGTGGCAACCCGTCATCACTATTTCTGTAACTAATATACCTTATTTTTCTATCCGAATTGTATTACTTTACAAGTTTAAGATTGGGTTTTTTCACTTTCTCAGAGCCTTTTGGCGAGGGTTCTGTCGGTGGTGGCTCATCACCTTCAGAGAATACCATGCCCTGTCCATTTTCCTTGGCATAAATCGCCAATGCTGCATCTACAGGAAAACTGACTTCCATGCTTTTACCTGAAAAGCGTGCATTAAACATGACGTATTCATTACCGAGTTGCAGGTCATTTACTGCCTGGGGAGCAAGATTCAGAACGATCTTGCCATTTTCCACATACTGGCGCGGAACATGGGTATGTTCCATGTTCGCGTTTACCAGGATGTAAGGGGTCATCTCATTATCGACAATCCATTGATAAATGGCGCGTAACAGATACGGCTGACTGGAAGTCATAGTCATGATAACTACAGACAGATACCCTAGTCTTTAAGCTCTTTTTCGCCTTCCGTCAGGCTTTCTTTAAAGGCTTCACGTTCAAACATTCGATCAGCATATTCAAGCAGACCTTTAGCCTGGGCTGGCAATTCAATGCCATAGGTTGGTAAACGCCATAATAATGGAACAACTGCACAATCCATCAATGAAAATTCTTCACTCATAAAAAAGGGCTTTTGTTCAAAAATAGGTGATATACCTACCAGGCTGTCACGTAATGCTTTGCGGGTTTCATCATCAGCAGTATTTTTATCTGCCAGTTTGTTAGCCAGGCTATACCAGTCACGTTCGATACGTAACAACATCAAGCGGTTACGTGCACGAGAAACCGGGTCAACCGGCATTAATGGGGGATGAGGAAAACGCTCATCCAGGTATTCCATGATGACCTGGTGACCATAAAGTACCAACTCACGATCGACCAGGGTTGGAACTTCGTTATAGGGATTTAAATCCTTTAAATCTTCTGGCGTGTTATCAGGATCAACATTCAGAACATCGTAGTTAATGCCTTTTTCTGCGAGTACAATTCGCACCATATGGCAGTAAGGATTGTTTTCACCTGTAAATAACGTCATTGCCTGACGACGATTGGCTAATTGTGCCATACCTTTACTCCACAGATTTTATCTTGGTAATAAGCAAGGGGGGATAAACTCCCCCCTCACGGAATTGATTTATCTCATGTCATCCATGTACGAGACAACTCGAAGTTTAGTGTACGTCTTTCCAATATTCTTTCTTAAGCGCGTAGGCTGGAATGAACAGGATAAACAGGAAGATCAAAACAATGATTCCCCATTTGTAACGTACCAGCTGTGCAGGCTCACCCATGTAAACCATGAAGTTAACCAGGTCACGAATGGCATTATCATACTCGGCATCAGTCAGTTTGCCTGGTACTACTGTTTCATAACCAGTAATAACAGTATGCTCGTTGCCTTCATGATCTTTAGTGGTTTCCTTAACAGCTTTTTTCAGACCCTGGAGCTCCCATAAAACATGAGGCATACCAACATCTTTAAAGACCGCGTTGTTCACACCAAACGGACGCGACTCATCCATGTGGAAAGTACGCAGGTAAGTATATAACCAGTCCGCACCACGTGAACGTGACACCACTGTCAGGTCAGGCACCTTGGTACCAAACATTTGCTTGGCGTCGGCAGTACGTAGCGCAACTTTCATCAGGTTACCCACTTTACCTGGCTCACCGGTATCTAACTTGGAGAAGTCGGCAATAAACAACATGTTTTTCTGAACTTGTTTTTCATCCAGGCCCAGGTCTGCGGCCATACGGTTATAACGCATGTAACTTGCCGAGTGACAGCTCAGGCAGTAGTTAACAAACAACTTGGCACCACGTTGCAGTGATTCCTTGTTGTCCAGATCGATATCAGCCTTGTCCAGGTGAACGCCACCAGATGCAAACGCCACCAGAGGCATCATTAATAAAGTAATCATTATTTTTTTCATGATGGGATCCTCTCAGGAACTGGCTTGGTCTTGTCAATCTTCGTGTACCAGGGCATCAGGAAGAAGAACAGGAAGTAAATCACGGTAAAGATCTGTGCCAGCAGTGTTAATACCGGTGTAGCAGGTTGTACACCCAGGTAACCCAGAACAACAAAACTAATCGCAAAGATTGTCAGTGCTGCTTTAAAGATTGGGCCACGATAGCGTACTGATTTAACCGGGCTACGATCCAGCCATGGCAGGAAGAACATCACAACGATAGCGCCACCCATGACAACAACGCCAGGGAACTGCGAACCGAACATTGGCGGCACGGCACGCAACATGGCGTAGAACGGTGTGAAGTACCAGACCGGTGCAATATGCTCAGGTGTCTTCAGTGGATCAGCCGGTTCAAAGTTTGGATGCTCGATAAAGAAACCACCCATTTCCGGTGCAAAGAACACTACTGCAAAGAAGAACATCAGGAATACCACTACGCCCACGATATCTTTTACAGAATAGTATGGATGGAATGGAATACCGTCTTTAGGAATACCATTTTCATCTTTCTGTTTCTTGATTTCGATGCCTTCTGGGTTGTTGGAACCGACTTCGTGCAACGCGATGATGTGCGCCACAACCAGGCCTAACAGTACCAGGGGTAAAGCGATTACGTGGAATGCAAAGAAACGGTTCAGTGTGGCATCCGAGATAACGAAGTCACCACGAATCCAGACAGACAGCTCTTCACCAACGAACGGTACGGCAGCAAACAGGTTAACAATTACCTGGGCACCCCAGTATGACATCTGGCCCCATGGTAACAGGTAACCCATAAAGGCTTCTGCCATCAGCGCCAGGTAAATCAGTACACCGAAGATCCAGAGCAGTTCACGTGGGTTACGGAATGAACCGTACATCAGGCCACGGAACATGTGCAGGTAAACCACGATGAAAAAAGCTGAAGCACCGGTGGAGTGCATGTAGCGGATGAACCAGCCCCACTCCACATCACGCATGATGTATTCCACCGAGGCAAACGCCAGGTTGGCATCAGGCTTGTAGTTCATGGTTAACACGATACCGGTGACAATCTGGATAACCAGTACCAGTAACGCTAACGAACCAAAGAAGTACCAGAAGTTAAAGTTCTTTGGTGCATAATATTTGGACAGGTGTTCTTCCCACATTTTTGTTGCAGGGAAGCGGGCATCAACCCAACCCATAAACGCTTGGAATTTAGTCATTATGCTGCGCCTCCATCGTCACCTACCAGGATGACCGAGTCACTCAGGTATTGAAAAGGTGGAATTACCAGGTTGGTTGGTGCAGGTACACCTTTAAATACACGACCAGCCAGGTCAAAACGTGAACCGTGGCATGGGCAGAAGAAGCCACCTTTCCAGTCAGCCCCCAGGTCAGCTGGTGCCAGTTCGGGACGGAAAGTGGGAGAACAACCCAGGTGAGTACAGATACCAATCAGGACAGCGATATCGGAATGCTTGTCACGTGAACGATACAGGTTCTTGGCGTAATCTGGTTGCTGCTGAACATCTGAATTTGGATCGGCCAGTTTGCCTGCCAGACCTTCAAGATCTTTCATGTTCTGTTCACTACGACGCAAAATCCAAATTGGCTTGCCCTGCCATTCGACGGTGATACGTTCACCTGGCTGTAGTTTACTGATATCCACTTCGACTGGAGCACCTGCCGCGCGAGCACGTGCACTAGGATTCATGGACGCGATGAAAGGAACCGCAAGACCGGCCACCCCAACGGCACCTACCACCGAGGTAGATCCGATCAGGAAGCGGCGTCTGCTGGTATCAACGCCATCTGTACTCATTAAAATTTCTCCCGCTCTGGATGAAAAATACGGTCACGCGGGTTAATGCATGGCCGTCAGTATTCTTAAATTATTCTCAGTAAAACAAGCTTACTTTTTAGAAAGTCAGAATGTTCTGAATATCCTGATTTTCGGCGTGCGTAGTTTATAGCATCAGGCCATGAGGCTCAAGGAAAGTCGAATAAAGCCTAGTAATTCAATATGTTATACGGGATTGTCTATATCGATAAATTGCGCTTCCAGGCCAAAATTGGCGGCCAGGTGCTCTCCCAGGGCTTTCACGCCGTAGCGCTCGGTTGCGTGGTGGCCTGCCGCATAAAAATGGATGCCAGTTTCACGTGCAATATGCACGGTCGGCTCGGACACCTCGCCGGAAATATAGGCATCGACCCCCAGCTCAACAGCCTGCTCGATGTAACCTTGCGCGGCCCCGGTACACCAGGCAACGGTGGAAACTTCCTGTGCCATGTTATCAACATGGAATGGTTCTCTCCCCAGTGCCCCGGCAATATGCCTGGCAAATGCCTTTCCTGACATCGATGTGTTTAAACGGCCATACAGGCCAATGGCAGGATCTGCCCCTTCCTGCAGGCGTCCCTCAACACTGATACCCAGCACCTGGGCCAGTTGTACATTGTTGCCATACACCGGGTGAGCATCAAGCGGTAAATGATAGGCGACCAGGCTCAGCCCGGTTTCCAGTAAGCGAGCAATGCGCTGTTTTTTAATCCCGACAATGCGGTCATCTTCCCCTTTCCAGAAGTAGCCATGGTGGACGAGCAGCATATCTGCATTGGCATCAATGGCGGCCTCGATCAATGCCTGGCTGGCAGTCACCCCCGTGACAATCTTGTTTACCTGCTCGTTACCCTCTACCTGTAAGCCATTGGGGCAGTAGTCCCGAAAGCGATCCGCTTCCAGCAAGTCATCACAATAGCTGGTCAGTTCACGTAATTGCACCATGCGTTTGGGCTCCTATTGCAGTAACATGGGGTTAGAATATTTCGTATAGTGTATCGAAAGCGAGAAGAGAATGCGCCTGACAAAAAACATTGCCTTCATATTCCAGTTTGTCACCATCGGCCTGGCAGCGGCCTTTATTATTCTGTATCTCTATCCAAGCCTGAGAACTTCAACACCGTCAGCACCCAGGGAGGTCGAGTTCCATGAAAGCACACGCCCGGCCTTGCCGTATCAATCCGGTCCCGTTTCCTATGCCGAGGCTGTGGAAAAAGCGGCTCCCGCAGTTGTTAATGTGCATACCCAGAAGCTGATTACCGAGCGCCGCAGTATTTTTGATGATCCTTTCTTTCGCGAATTTTTTGGTGACAGTATTGGCGTACCGAGAAAACGCCTGGAAACCAGCCTGGGCTCCGGCGTCATTTTCAGTCCCCAAGGGTATGTATTAACCAATAACCACGTCATCGCCGGTGCCGATGAAATCCACGTTTCACTGCGGGATGGCCGAACAATCAAGGCCAAAATTGTTGGCACTGATCCGGACACCGATCTTGCAATACTGCACATCCAGATGGAAAACCTGCCCTTCATGGTACTGGGACAATCCGCTAACCTGCGTGTCGGTGACGTGGTACTGGCCATTGGTAACCCGTTTGGTGTAGGACAGACGGTTACCTCGGGTATTGTCAGTGCCAAGGGACGTAGCATGCTGGGTATCAGCACCTTCGAAAACTTTATACAGACCGATGCGGCCATCAATCCCGGTAACTCTGGCGGTGCACTGATCAATGCGATGGGAGAACTGGTTGGTATCAACACGGCTATCTTCTCAAAGTCAGGTGGCTCACATGGTATTGGTTTCGCGATTCCGGTCAGTCTTGCTAAAGATGTTATGAAACAGATCATCGAACATGGTCATGTCATACGAGGCTGGATGGGTATTGCCTTACAGGATGTCAATAAAAAACTGGCCAAGTCTTTCAAGCTAAAAACCACTGATGCGGTTATTGTCACCAACGTAATTCGCCAGGGCCCGGCAGATAATGCCGGTTTAACGCGTGGCGACGTAATCACGCATATTAATGATAACCCGGTGACCAGCACGCATGACGCGCTTAATTTAATCAGCCAGGAGAAACCTGGCACAACCATCAAGGTTTCAGGTGTACGTGACGGTAAAGATAAAACCTGGAAAGTCACTGTTGTACAAAGACCTAAACAGGATATCTCGCAAATTGGTAACTAAACCTGCCTGATATAAAAATCTGATAAGAGAACAGGTCAAATAGAATTAATTGATTGCCTGGTATTTATTTACCTTGCCACCCAACAAGATCTGTTCTCTTGCACTATAATTTTTCTGTCCATTTGTTTTGTTACTTCTAAGGAGGTGTGTCATGGCGATGGCAATCACTTTGCGGAAGTTTCTCGCTGATAATGGAATTGCATACGACATTTTGTCTCATCCTTATACATCTTCGAGCCAGAGTACGGCGATGGCAGCCAGGATTCCTGCTAACCGTATTGCAAAGTCCGTGGTACTTGAAGATGAAGATGGTTACCTGATGGCGGTAATTCCTGCTTCTGAACATGTAAAAATCGGCAAACTTAACCATGTTGTGGATCGTCATCTTGGCCTGGCAACTGAACCAGAGCTGAAAAATTTATTTACCGACTGTGCAACGGGTGCCATTCCCCCGGTCGGGGAAGCCTACGGCATGACAACAGTTATTGACGAAAAGCTTGATGGTTATGACGATATTTATTTTGAAGCGGGTGATCACAAGGATCTGATCCACGTTAAAGGCAATTCTTTCCAGAAGTTAATGAGAAAAACAATCCTTTAACAACCCACCGGCAGGATCCAGGTTTTTAATTAACACATGCTGTTCTTTCAGCCTGTCAAAGATTGCATCGGCCTGTCCTTCCGCGACACGCACTAGGATAAAGTTCGCCTTGGAGGGAAACACGTGAATGCCATCAATTTGTTTTAACGCGTTAAACAACGATTCACGATCTTCACAAATTTGCTGCGTCTGTTGATTAAGTACATCGATATGCTTCAGCGCAAACTCCGCACTGGCCTGGGTAAGAATATTAATATTGTAAGGCAGGCGTACTTTGTCAAACTCATGCAGCCACTTTAGATTGCCCGCTAACAAACCTAAACGCAAGCCCGCAAGTCCCATCTTGGAAACGGTGCGCATTACCAGCAGGTTATCGTAGTCATTGACCAGTGGCATAAAACTGCTACCGGCAAACGCATGATAGGCTTCATCCACAATGACCACGCCAGGGGCGGCTGCAATGATGCGCTTGATACTGTCTTCATCAAACAGATTGCCGGTCGGGTTATTAGGATAGGCCAAAAAAATAACGGCAGGGTTATACAGTTCAATGTCATTCAGGATGGCCGTTTCATTTAACGAGAAATCTTCGTTAAGTGGTACACCGAAATATTCCATACCTGCGAACGTGGCAATCATACGGTACATGACAAATCCCGGTTCTACAGAAAGAATAGTCCTGTCTTTACCCGACATGGTCATGGCGATCATCTGGATAAGCTCATCGGAACCATTACCAAGAATAATGCCCGCACCTTCCGGTACCTCCATGGCAATGCGTAGCTGCTCCGTGAGTTTTTTTGCCGAGGGATCAGGATAGCGATTCAGTTCAACGTCCTTAAGAACATCGAACCATTCGTTTACCATTGCTTCTGGCCAGTGATACGGGTTTTCCATGGCATCCAGTTTTATCATGTCACCGGGATTCGGGACATGATACGCCGACAGTTCACGAATTTCCGGGCGTACCCATTCTTCGATCCTGGCTTCAACCTTATCAGTCACGTCGCTACCCGTTGAGAATAATTATTTGTGTTTTATGCGGTATTCCGCTGAACGTGCGTGTGCTTCCAGGCTTTCACCACGCCCAAGAATCGAGGCCACCTTGCCCAGCTCCGAAGCACCATCAGACGAACACATGATTAAACTGCTACGCTTTTGGAAATCATACACACCCAGTGGTGAACTGAACCGCGCCGTGCGTGAAGTCGGTAACACGTGGTTGGGTCCGGCACAATAATCACCCAAGGCCTCAGCCGTGTAACGGCCCATAAAGATCGCACCGGCGTGCTTTATCTTCTCCGCCATGCGTTGCGGATCTTCAACCGATAGCTCGAGGTGTTCCGGTGCAATGAAGTTCGCCACTTCAATCGCCTCGGCTTCGTCTTTCACCTGGATGATGGCACCGCGATCACCTAATGATTTTGAAATGATGTCTTTACGCTGCATGTCAGGTAACAGCTTGTCGATACTGGCCTGTACCTGGTCAAGGAAATCGCCGTCCCATGAAATCAGGATAGATTGAGCATCTTCATCGTGCTCCGCCTGTGAAAACAGGTCCATCGCAATCCAGTTCGCATCCGTTTTACCATCACATACAACAAGAATTTCGGATGGACCGGCAATCATGTCGATACCGACCTTGCCAAATACCATCGACTTGGCGGTAGCAACATAAATGTTACCGGGGCCAACAATCTTGTCGACCGCAGGAACCGTTTCGGTGCCATACGCCAGTGCGGCAACCGCCTGCGCACCGCCCACGGCGAACACGGTATCCACGCCGGCAATTTTTGCCGCGGCCAGCACCATATCGTTGATCACGCCATCGGGAGTCGGCACGACCATGACAATCTCTTCAACGCCGGCAACCCTGGCAGGAATGGCATTCATTAATACCGATGAAGGGTAAGCGGCCTTGCCACCCGGGACATATAAACCGACGCGATCCAGCGCTGTCACTTGCTGGCCAAGCAACGTGCCATCATTCTCAGTATATGACCAGGATTCCATTTTCTGGTATTCGTGGTAATTGCGTACACGATTAGCCGCCAGTTCCAGGGCATCACGTTGATCGGCCGGGATCTTATTTAACGCTTCATCCAGTTGATCAGTACTGATGGTCAGTTCTGACATGCTGGAAGCATTCATGCGATCAAACTTGTTGGTATATTCCACCAACGCCGCATCACCACGACTGCGAATGTTTTGAATAATTTCGCGTACAGTGGTATTCACCTGGTCATCGGAAACACCTTCCCAGGCCAGCAAGGTATCCAGCTGTGATTGGAAATCATCCTGTGTAGTCGATAAACGTTTCATGGTGCTTAACCTACTGCCTCGGCAATTTGATCGATCAGTTTTTGCACACGATCGTGTTTCATTTTCATCGCTGCCTTGTTAACGATTAAACGTGAACTGATATCGGCAATGTGTTCCAGTGGCTCCAGGCCATTGGCTTTTAACGTGTTACCGGTATCCACTACGTCGATGATCTGATCGGCCAGGCCAACCAGCGGCGCCAGTTCCATGGAGCCATATAGTTTAATCACTTCCACCTGTTTACCCTGCTCGGCAAAATAACGACGTGCGCAGTTGACAAACTTGGTGGCAATACGCATGCGTCCTTTCGGTTCAGGTGCACCGACCGGACCTGCCGTCATCAATTTACATCTGGCAATTTTCAAATCCACCGGTTCATACAAACCTTCACCACCATGTTCCATCAGCACATCTTTACCAGCGACACCGATATCAGCAGCACCGTACTGTACATAAGTAGGTACATCGGTGGCACGAATGATCACCAGTTTTACATCATCATGATTTGTATCGAGGATCAGTTTACGACTGGTTTCAGGATCATCTTTTGGCTCAATACCGGCGTGTGCCAGCAAAGGTAGTGTTTCTTTAAAAATACGACCTTTTGATAATGCTATGGTTAACACGTCACTCATG
>JARRJY010000014.1:0-19164 GCA_037388705.1 Gammaproteobacteria bacterium | reverse complement strand
GCAGTTTTTCTTCGATACATTCATAACCACGATCAATATGATAGATACGATCCACCAGGGTGTTACCTTCCGCCACCAGTCCTGCCAGTACCAGGCTGGCCGATGCACGCAGGTCAGTTGCCATCACCGGTGCACTGGTGAGTTTTTTTACGCCGTTGCAGATCGCGGTATTGCCATTGAGATGAATATCCGCACCCATACGTTGCAATTCCTGGATATGCATAAAACGGTTTTCAAATACCGTCTCGGTAATGGCACCGGTGCCCTTGGCAACAGAATTCAATACCGAGAACTGTGCCTGCATATCGGTTGGAAACGCCGGGTATGGCGCAGTACGCACATCCACCGCTTTCGGGCGTTTACCTTTCATATCCAGTGAAATCCAATCTTCGCCGGATTCAATTTCCGCACCGGCATCTACCAGTTTCGATAACACCGCGTCCAGCAAGGTTGGATCCGTGTCTTTTAATTTTACTTTACCACCGGTCACCGCCGCTGCCACCAGGTAGGTCCCGGTTTCAATGCGATCCGGTAATACCGAATAGGTAGTGCCGTGGAGTTTTTCCACCCCTTCAATGGTAACCATATCGGTACCTGCTCCGGTAACTTTTGCCCCCATAGCATTTAAGCAATTGGCCAGGTCAACCACTTCCGGTTCACGTGCCGCGTTTTCAATAATGGTCGTCCCTTCTGCCAGGGTGGCGGCCATCATCAGGTTTTCTGTACCGGTTACCGTGACCAGGTCCATAACGATCTTGGCACCTTTCAGGCGATCTGCTTTGGCAATGATGTAGCCATTCTCAACCTTGATGTCAGCACCCATGAGTTCCAGGCCATGGATATGTAAATCCACCGGGCGTGAACCAATCGCACAACCACCAGGCAAGGAAACTTCTGCTTCACCGAAGTGAGCCAGCAACGGACCCAGTACCAGGATCGAAGCACGCATGGTTTTTACCAGTTCATAAGGCGCCACGTAATGTTTAATGGTTGAAGCATCTACCTCCACACTCATCTTTTCATTCATGGTGATGGATACACCCATGCGACCCAGCAGTTCCATGGTGGTGGTAATGTCGTGCAGGTGAGGAATGTTCTCGATAGTGACCGGCTCATCGGCCAGCAAGGTCGAGACAATAATCGGCAATGCGGCATTCTTCGCGCCGGAGATACGAATCTCACCTTCCAGCTTTGCGCCACCTGTAATAATCAGTTTGTCCATGCTGCTCTTTCTTATATATAGTAATTATGAAACCTGTAGCTTCTGGGCTTTTTCCCACTCGGCTGGTGTATAGGTTTTAATGGTCAGGGCATGCAGCGCACCACTGGTGATCTGCTCGGTCACCGTGCCATAGACCGTTTGCTGTTTTTTCACCGGGCTCATGCCTTCAAACATCTCGCCCACCACGATGGCGTCAAAATGACTGCCGTCACCGGTAACGGTCACCTGGCAACCTGGCACGCCGGCCTCGATGAGTTTTTTCACTTCTTCTGGATTCATGTTGTTTCCACTCTCAGCAAGGGTTAAAACGGCGCCTATTGTAGCCTGTGAGAGGGGTATTGGGATACCGTGAGTGCACATTTCCCACGAGAAATGCCGGAAAATTCGTTTAAATATAAGGTGTTTAGCGTAAATTCAATCCAAATTACCGGATTCGAGCACCTGCATCATTCCAGCATGGACACGCCCACAATCCATGGCTCGTAGCGTTTACCCCAGGCAAAGGTACCCTGGAAGCGGGGTTTCTTGCCCTGGTACTTGCGGTACTTCTTGGTTTTGGAAAATTCCACCAGCTGATCACGAAATGGCAGCGGGATATGGATACGGTTATTGAGTATTTCGGTTATGCGTCCCCGCAGCACGCTCTTTTTATCAATGGACTGGATGGATACTCCAACCTTGCCTTTCACCACCAGGTAACGATCCTGATCGGCATATTTTTTTCTTAACAGTTCATCATTAACATCCGCGTCAATCACGAACAGGCGGGTACGCGAGTTTTGTTCCTGTTCAAGGAAATTCCGAGCGCTCTTGGCATTATTCTCTATGCGCGTCTTTTCCTGTTTAGAGATATCTTTAGGCATTGATTCCAGTAACGATTCTTTTTCAAACAGGTTTTCTTCCGCCAACTTCAATGCACGCTGGTAACTTTCGCCATCGTATTCCAGTACCAGGAACACCTCACGCTCTGGTAAGTTGTTATAAACACGGTAAGCACCTTTCTGTTTTGGATCAAAACTGGTATCAAACCCCAGTTGATCCAGTTTTGCCTTATCCAGCCAGCTAACCGGTGTATAGGCACCACTGTAATAACCGTAACTGCTATACCTTGTCTGATCGGAATGCACGCGCCATTGCAGGTAAAATGCCACGCCACTGTCTTCCCTGCGATAGGAATAACTGTAAGGTGATGACAGCTCACGTTCCGTCAGGGTAATTTTTGCAATAGGATCACCGGAACGGTTATAGGCCACACCGGCCAACACGAACACGTTACTTACCAGTAGTAATAGTGCCGCTGCCAGCATGTACTGTTTACTTGTCCACGGCTTCATGATGACTGACCTCCCAGTAAACGCAGTTCATGTTCGCGCAGTCGCTTGTAAACCAGCAGGAATAGAATTGCGGTTAACGCAATCACCAGGAAGAACAGGTACTTGGGCATGATGTCCCACCACCAGTCGAAGAACTTGCTATACAGGAAAATAACAAAAAACACGTTACCGGTATTAATCACCACCGGCCAGTGCTTGCGGATACCCAGTACGATCGCGCCGGCACTGACCGCAAAACCCACCACCTGGTAAAAGCCTTCAATAATATCGGCATCCCAGTCCAGGTAACTGATATGACCGAAGTTGGATAAAATCAGTACCGGGATAAAAAACGTTATCATGCCAAATACGCGGTAAATATCATCAAAGCGCCAGAAGTGTCGCTGGCTGATAAATTGCGGAATCAAAAATAAAACAATCGCCGAAGGGAAAAAGTTTTCCGGCCGTTCGCCGAAGTACAGCCAGTATATCCCGCTCCATGTGCCGGTACGTGCCGAAAGGTAACCGATAAAACTGATAATGCCAGCGGCCAGTAACAAGCGTGCATCACACATGTAAGCCAGTATCAAACCGTAGGCCGCCCACACCAGTAACGCGTTCTCCGTTGGCGTAATATTAAAGATCCGCCCGAGCATGGAAAGGTTAAGGATAAAACAGGCAAAACTCACCATCGCCGCCAGCTTGGCAAAATAGCCAGTCTTTTCCTTGCCTTTGACATAAACGGTAATGGCAAAGGTCACAAACGGGGCCAGTACTAAAATGACGACCTGCACCGGTGTTGTGAGGTAGCCCCAGAACTTGTAGAAAAACAGGAAAATACTGGCCGCCAGAGCAATGGCACCGAGGAACGAGGCAATCATCATGCCGCGCGATAACTGCTTGGAACGCTGATCGCGATCAACGTCATATTCCTGGACCAGGTTATTCTGCAATTGTTCATGATAAGCGTTAACAGCCTGGTACTGTTCATCACTCAGGCGAAGCACATCATCGTGCTGTAACTGGCTTAACTCGTCCTGGAACGCCTTGATTTGATCAATACGATGTTGAGCTTCGCTCTTGGTAATATCTGACATGTCGTCCCTGTTATTGTTATTTTATACAAAGCTTAGCACAGATAAGGCAACTCACCATCAATCAGTACTTTTCGCAACGCACCACAGGCTCATGACCATCAACAAGTAACCACTGGTAAAGAGAAACCATGAGAAATGCTCGGGCTGGTAACCGCGAAACGCTTCCTCCCCTTGCGGTAACAGGTGTACCACGGTTAACAGGAAAGCACCCAATGCCAGCAAGCAACCAGTCACAAATACGCTCGCGGTGAGTTGATTAAATTTAGCTGTAACATTTTTAAGCAATATCCAGCCACCCCAGACAACAAACAACAGCGCAATCATTGCCGGCGTTATCCACGGGCCAATCCATGGCCAGGGAACCAGGAACAGCACATCCCAGTCCAGCCAGTCCACCGGCCAGCCAATCATGACTTTTAACCACAGGTAATAAAAAATATCCCACAGCCCGAACACATAGACAAAAGCGGCGAATACCCGGGTAAAGCCTTTCTCGGCCAGGAACGCCACACTCAGAATCATGAACACCGTGGCCAGTTCCCGTGTTAATTCAATCGCCAGGTCACGATGCGATAGCAAGTTAAGCGGAAAAATTTCCAGGGGGTTGGCTGGATAATAAAGGCTACGTAAATGCACTACCAGGCTGGCCTCGACATGCGCCATGGCGATGGAGAAAAGTGTTAGCCAGAAAAGTTTATGATGAATCGTCATAGGACAATTTTTAATGTCGTGATATCAAAAGGTCGAAATACTTAAACAAGTATAATGTAATCCTAATCCACTATTGGAGAACTTATACCAATTATCCGTTAAAACTGAGATTCGGATGTCCGAGAATTTTATTATAGGGATGAATGACCGCTTTCGGCCAAAAGCGGTCATTCAACATTAGGGATAAAAAAATCAATTATGTATATACATTCCGTATAAAAGAAATATTCTTATCAGGATTATAGACAATCGACAGCACTGGCTCACTAGTTAATCTTTTCATGTTTTTATTAGAAACTAATGATGCTATATGCTCAATTTCGGCACCCTTGTAATTAAATCTATATTTCAAGCCTAGACCTATAACATACTTTAAATTCATATTTTCACTATCAGCATCTAATGTGACACCATTTTTAAAGGTTTTTATTATTTGATACCACCACCATATAATAAATGGCCAAAGACATATTGAAATAGATATAACGATAATCAAACTTATATAAATGATTGGCCCCCAGAAACACAAAAAAAGCCCTATATCATTTTTTATTGCGCTACTCAGTTTAGGATTAAGTTCCATTCCCATTAAAATTCCCTTGTCTTGAATGTCCGCTATGGGTCGCAAGCAGTCATTCACAATGTAGCGTAAAAACCCGCTTTTTTCTATCGATATGGCCGTAAACTGAATATTATCAGCCGAAATAAAAAACTGAAGAAAAAAGATTTGTTAAGAAGAAATCAGTTCTTCCAGGCCACTAACTTTAATAATCGCCTTCATTTGTTCGGGGAGGTTTTGAAAGGTGATCGAGGTGTTGTTGTGCTTGGCCTGCGCTAACCATTCTAGTAATAAAGCAAGTCCGGCGCTGTCACTGCGTGAGACTTCGGACAGGTCGATAACGGTGGTGTCGTAATTATTATTAAACAGGCCACTCATATCATTTAACAATTGTGGCACGGTCGCCATGTTTAACTCACCGATGATACGGTAGACATTGCTATCATTTTCAAAACGTACCGTGCTCATGATGTGGCCTTTTTGTTAATGTTTTTTTCATTGTTTTTCTTTTCGATACGTTCTATCACGGCATCCAGGCTGGACTGCTTGATTTCGGTACCGAACGAAGTGCGGAACGTGGTGACGATACTTACGCCGTCAACACTGATGTCATAGACTTTCCAGCCGGTTTTACGTTGATGCAAACTGTAGTTAATGGCCACCGGTGGTTTGCCTGGCTGGTGAAACTCGGTGCGTACCGTAACATCCCCATTTGTAACATCATCACGTAGTGGCAGGTATTCTATTTTATTATCGTTGTATTCCAGGATGGCAATGGCGTAGGTTTTTACCATCAGTTCACGAAAGGCGCGGATGAAACGCAGCTTTTGTTCCTTGCTGGCCTTGCGCCAGTATCTGGCCAGTACGAACTTGGAAATACTGACAAAATCAAAATGCGGTACCACGATCTCATTGGTCAACTCATAAATAAGCTTGTGATCTTTTTCCAGCTCCTTGCGGCGTTTGGATAGTATATCCAGTACCTGGTCGGTAGTTTGTTGCACCAGTTGTTGCGGACCAGCCTGTTCCTGGGCTTTTCCTGTTGAAACAAATAACAGGCCTGCCCATAACACCAGCGCGATGGTTGCAACGCGGAACATGGTTTATTTATCACCCTTGTCGTTTTCGATCATCTTTGAGACAAACTGGCCGATGAGTTTTTCCAGTACCAGCGAGTCCTGGGTTAGCTTGAGGTTATCACCCTGTTTCAGGCTCTTTTCATCACCACCGGGTTCAAGGCCAATATACTTTTCACCCAGTAGACCCGCGGTATAAATCCTGGCAGGGTAACCACGGCTTCGAGACTGTCTTTATCAAAGCTAATAGTTTCCACCCGGCCGATACGTACACCTGCCATAGTAACCGGTGAACGTTCTTTTAAACCGCTGGCGTTTTCAAAGCGCGCGGTAATTTGAAAACCTTCTTCGGTATTATAGGTGCTGAGGTTACTGACCTTCATTGCCAGCATGAACAGGGCGGCCAGTCCGCCTGCAATAAAAATCCCTACCCATATTTCCGTGATACGTGTTGTCATGATTAATCCTCCCCGAACATCAGGGCTGTTAATATAAAGTCAATTCCCAAAACGGCCAGCGCCGAATGTACAACGGTTCGCGTCGTAGCCCTGCTCACCCCTTCTGAGGTAGGGGTACAGTCATAACCTTCGAATACCGAGATCCAGGTAACAACGACGCCGAATACCAAACTTTTTATAACACCATTATAGATGTCTTCATGCAGGTCCACCTTGTCCTGCATTTGTGACCAGTAAGAGCCTTCATCCACTCCCAGCAAACCGACTCCCACAAAATAACCGCCAATCACACCGACGGCACTGAAGATCGCTGCGAGTAATGGCATGGAGATAAAGCCGGCAAGGAAACGTGGTGTGAGTACGCGACGAATGGGATCCACCGCCATCATTTCCATGGCGGAAAGTTGTTCGGTGGCTTTCATTAAACCGATTTCGGCGGTTAACGCCGAACCGGCGCGACCAGCAAATAGTAATGCCGTTACCACCGGACCCAGTTCACGCACAAGTGACAGTGCCACCATGATACCCAGTGATTCCTCGGCACCGAAATCAACCAGCGTGTTATAGCCCTGTAAACCGAGCACCATGCCAACAAACAAACCGGACACTAATATAATGATCAGTGACAGCACACCGACCGAATAGATTTGTTGCACAATCAGTCGAAAACGTAAAAGTAACTCGGGGATACCACCAAGAATGGCGACGAATAATATATGTCCTCTTCCCAGTCGTTGGAAAAAGTTAAAGCCTGAGCGGCCTAGATGTTGAAACCAGTCCAGCATTATTTCATCCTGTTATTTAACAAGTCCTGCGCTAAAGGATTAGCAGGATAATGAAAAGGTACCGGGCCATCCGGCTCTCCATTCATAAACTGCCTGGCCCATGCTGACTCTGAATTGTTGAGTTCATCGGCAGAACCGTGCGCGACCACCTTGCCACCGGATAACAGGTAAATGTTATCGGCAATCTCTGCCGTTTCCTGGATATCATGTGAGACGATAATACTGGTTAAACCCAATGCATCATTAAGACTATGAATCAAACGTACGATGACGCCCATGGAAATCGGATCCTGCCCGGTAAACGGTTCGTCATACATCATCAACATGGGGTCAAGTGCGATGGCGCGCGCCAGTGCCACGCGGCGTGCCATTCCACCGGAAAGTTCACTGGGCATCAGGTTACGTGCACCACGTAAACCCACGGCTTCCAGTTTCATCAGTACCAGGTGTTGAATAAGTTGTTCGGGTAAATCGGTGTGTTCACGTATGGGAAAGGCCACGTTATCGAAAACACTCATATCGGTAAGCAGCGCGCCGTTTTGAAACAGCATGCCCATGCGTTTGCGGAGCCTGAACAGGTCACTACGCCCCATGCTTTCCACGTGTTCATCCTGGAAGGTAATGGAACCACGCAGCGGTTTTAACTGGCCACCAATTAAACGCAACAAGGTGGTTTTACCGGTACCACTTGGCCCCATGATGGCGGTAATCTTGCCGGGCTCGATATCCAGGTCGATACCATCGAATATCTTGCGCGAACCACGCGCAAAATGTAAATCTCGGATTTGAATCAGGCTATCGGACATATGTTTTCTTTATGATTGTTTCACGGCATTGTCGCGTACTTTACCGGGAAAATACAATATTTGCTTCACACTATATTAAATCAAGCATAACTTTTGCCTGCTTGATGAATTCCGCTTCCGGCTTTTCACCACCTATCAGCAATACCAGTTGTGTTTCATCAGACTCTTTTGCCAGCAGGTTCTCCATGCTCTTTCTCAACTCAGGAAGTTTTGATGCGTCCAGCCTTGCAATGTATAAAGCCCCCCCGCTATCCGCATCGGCTTCGGGTTTGTCCCACAGCGGGTTGATGGCAAGTTCATTGATTAATGTTTGCACCGTGGCTGGCATATCTTCCATGGCCAGCACCGTGGGGGCAATTGCCTGGCATGCCTGTAATAACTCTTTAAGTTCCTGCTCACTTACTGCATTGTTAATGCGGCATATGATACCGATACAACGCTCTGCCATTTTACTGGCCGCGGTTAAATACTTATCGGCCTTTGCGAGTAAATCTTCATTGAAATCCTGTAATGGTATTTCACAAACGAATACTGGCAGTTCATCGGTTTCTGCCAGCCACTCCTCGACATCACCACCCTGCTGCCATTCATTTACGCCAACCTGTACCACGGGAAACTCGTTAGCGTAATAGCCCAGGTACCAGTCCTGCGGCAGGTCTTCCGGGTAAAATGTGTCCTGCCAGTTATCATGTAGCCAGCCACAGGCACCAATTAAAATTCGGTGTGACTCGAGAATTGTCATTCTTTACTCCAAACGTCTAATATATAAAGGTATCCACTGAAACCAATGATCTACCCATGGCCGATATTATTCCATTTAAAAAACCCAAAGCCAAAGAGAAACACAAGGGCAAATCCCTGTGTAAAAGCGGCTTTCATAAATGGCAGGTGGTAAAAGCTAACCCGTTTGATGTGAAACAGGGCAAAATGGTCACCCGTTACGAGTGTGTACGTTGTGGCGCCACCAAAACAGAGGCACGTTAACTCGTCAAGAGTATTGATTTGCATGGCCTGCAATGGGATCATGCCTGACAAATAAAAAACTTAAAAGGCTTGACCTCGTTTTTCGTATTATGATGACTTCCGGTATTTTTCACAGGTTGGCTGCCTGGTTGACTGTCCTGGCGCTGGTTCTTCTCAGTGGTTGTGCAAGTGTCCCCGGTCCCAAGGATGAACGTGATCCACTGGAATCCTTTAACCGCGCCATGTATAGCTTCAACGATACTGTCGATAAAGCAGTGATAAAACCTGTGGCTGAAGTCTACAAGGAAAACACCCCGCAACCGGTTCAGACCGGGGTAAGTAATTTTTTCAGTAACCTGGATGACATTTTTGTCTTCCTCAACGATGTGCTGCAATTTAAATTTGCCCAGGCGGCCTCTGATCTTTCACGACTGCTCTGGAATACCACCGTCGGCCTAGGTGGATTCATTGATGTCGCATCCCACATGGATTTACCCAAGCATAATGAAGATCTTGGCCAGACCCTGGCAACTTGGGGAGTGGGTGATGGCCCCTACCTTGTTCTGCCTTTCCTTGGTCCAAGTACCTTGCGTGATACCACCGGCATGGTGATAGAAATTCCTGAACACCCGGTTAACCAGAACATTAATGACACGGAAGAATTCTGGGCCACTGCTGGGCTAATGTTTATCGATAAACGCGCCCAACTGCTGGGTGCCAGTAAAGTGGTTGACCAGGCTGCCCTGGATAACTATGTATTTGTTCGGGATGCTTACCTGCAACATCGTCGCAGCCTTATCTATGATGGCAATCCACCACGCGAAAAATTTAAAGATAGCCCGGCCGGAGGCCCATCCGAGGAAGATCTTGAGTTAGAATTGGAACTGGAACGCGAACTTCAGTCCGCACCTAAACCCTGATCATTTCACACAGTATTTATCAATTATGGATAACACCATTCTACTTTCTATTGTTGCCGTTATCGGTGGTTTAGTTTTACTGGTCTGGGGTGCAGATCGCTTTGTTCATGGTGCCGCAGCAACCGCGCGCAACCTTGGTGTTTCACCCTTAGTCATTGGCCTGACCATTGTCGGTATCGGTACCTCGGCACCGGAAATTCTTATCTCTGTTATTGCCGCGTATGAAGGCTCTCCCCAACTGGCCATCGGTAACGCACTGGGTTCCAACATTGCCAACGTGGCACTGGTGCTGGGTACCACGGCTCTGGTTTTTCCCCTGCTGGTGAAATCTGACACCTTGCGTCGTGAATACCCGGTGATGTTTTTGATCATGCTGGTTGCCCTGGCGTTATGCATTGATAATGAACTAGGGCGCATTGATGGTGCCATCCTGTTGATCGGGCTGGTGTTAATGCTTGCCTGGATGGTGAAACTGGGTTTGCGTAAACACGAAGTTGATCCACTGGAAACGGAATACGAACAGGAAATCCCCTTCATGTCTAACGGCAAAGCGTTGTTCTGGCTGGTCGTCGGCATGGTGCTATTATTAGTCAGTTCCCGCACCCTGGTATGGGGGGCAGTGAATATTGCACATGGCCTGGGGATCAGCGACTTGGTAATTGGTTTAACCATCGTTGCCATCGGCACCAGTTTGCCAGAACTGGCGGCTTCAGTCATGAGTGCCCTGAAAGGTGAACCGGATATCGCGCTGGGCAATGTTATTGGTTCCAACATGTTCAACATGCTGGCGGTATTTGGTATTCCTGGCCTGATGGCACCACACGTACTTGATCCCGAAGTCCTCAACCGTGACTTTCCGTTCATGATTGGTTTTAGCATCGCACTGTTTATTATGGCCTATGGCTTTAAAGGCCATGGCAAGATTAACCGCATAGAAGGTAGCCTGCTGCTGATCGGTTACGCCGCTTACATGTGCGTGCTATATTTTTCTGCAACCGCAAATACTACCGGGGTCCCCCATGGATAAACTTGAAATACAGGCCAGCAACATAAAATGTGGCGGCTGTGTCAGTAATGTACAGAACGGTTTGAAAGAAATGGATGGCATAGCAACCGTGGAAGTAGATATACCCAGTAACAAGGTAACTGTAGAAGGTTCCGAACTTGACCAGTCAGCCATCGAAGCAAAACTGGCAGAACTGGGTTACCCGGCAGTTTAAGCTAACAGGTTAAAACTTGTAACCAAGATGTTCCTCGATAAACTCGCGGACACATCCATAACCGCCATTACGGGTTAACACCACGTCGACAACACCTTTAATGGTGTTCATGGCATCCGCCGGGCAAGCGGAAAATCCAACGCTGTTAATAATATCGCGGTCATTAATATCGTCACCAATGTAAGCCACTTCTTTAAGATCGATATTCATTTCGCTACACCACTGCTTGAGAATATCGAACTTGGGATCAGTACCCACATACCACTTGTCTATACCGAGCGTGACTGCCCTGCCCTCGATGATTTTTGTTTTAAAGCCGGAACTGAGCAAACCGACTTCTACTCCGCGCTTCTGTAACTCGATAATCCCGCGGCCATCCTTGGTATCGAAACGTTTGAATTCCTCGCCGCTTTCCGTGTAGTACATACCACCATCGGTTAGGGTGCCGTCCACATCCAGGGCCAGGAATTTAATATCTTCTTTTACAGGCATAGCTTAAAAGTATCTTAAATGATCTGACGACCAATGGCGTTGGCAATCGGACGCAGGGTTCCCAGTAATTCACGGAAGGTATCATGATCCAGTTGTTGTGCCGCATCAGACTTGGCCACACTTGGATCCGGGTGAACTTCAATTAATAAACCATCTACACCCATGGCAGTACAGGCACGTGCCAGGTCAGGAACACCATAGCGATAACCCATGGCATGACTGGGATCAAGTATGATGGGCAGGTTGGTATATTCTTTCAGGTATGCAACACCACACAGGTCCAGCGTGAAGCGTGTCTTGGTTTCAAAAGTACGAATACCACGTTCACAGAGAATTACTTCATCATTACCGCCGGACAAAATAAATTCAGCTGCCTGCACAAACTCCTGCAGGTTAGTACCGAAACCACGTTTTAATAAAATCGGTTTTCTTGCCTGGCCACAACGTCGCAGAATTCCCTGGTCGTACATAGCCTTCGCACCAATCTGCACGATGTCGGCATATTCAATAACTTCATCCACGTGCGTGGTGTCGCGCACTTCGGTAATGATGTTTAAATCATACTTGCTGCGCATCTTGTCCAGTAGTTTTAAACCTTCAATGCCCATACCCTGGAAGGTATAAGGTGAAGTTCGTGGTTTGTAACAACCGGCGCGTAGCGTTGAAATGCCCAGTTCTTTCATTAACTCGGCTGACTGGGTGATCTGTTCTTTTGATTCAACAGAACAGGGGCCACCAATCACCATGGTGTTATTGGTAGTGCCACCAATCTTGGTACTGTTGATATTGATTTCACGTGTCGTGTTGAAGTAATCGGCACTGGATAATTGCATATCGTTAGGGAACGCCCAGCTTCCTTCAACCAGCGATTCATATTGTGCAGGGACTTCCTGCATGGCCGATGGCGTAACCAGCACATGAAAGTCCGGTTTTTTAATATGGAAGGCTTTTAAGTCTTCGCAAATTTTTGGAATGTCAGCATCAGCAACACTGTTTGTCAAATGAATAATCATAACTCGCCTTTTATCAAATTGAAGAAAGTCACCGCCCCGGTCACTTTGTTGTCATCATCCACCACAGGTAAATACGAAATCGGAAAACTCTGTTGTTTAATAAACCGTAGTAATTCCTCAACGCTGAAGTTTTCATTGGCTCTTACCGGGTCGGTATTGGTCATATCCTCGGTAGTAAGAGCATGCAAATTATCTGTGTGCTTGAGCAGGCCCTTGCGCACATCCGCGTTGGTTATCAGTCCGTCAAGTTTACCATTTTCATCAATCAGGATGGTAAAACCCAGTTTATGATCTTCAATGGATTGCAAAACACTGGCCACACTGCGCTCGACGGGTCGTAACAGTGGTATCTCGTCGGTACTGCGCATGAAGTCTTTGACCTGGAAGTGAGATTCCACCTCATCCTTACGCAGACCTAACATGGCCGCACCCATTGATTCGCCGGCCATCAGGTAAGAACCGGAGACCGAGGCATATACCCCCATGTTTCTCAGGATAAATGAAATTTCAGCGTTAACGCCGCCATCCACGTGAATACGTTTATTGGGGAATCGCTGGCGAAACGCACGAATTTTTTTAAACGTTTGCCTGTTAAATTCACCGCCACTTTTACCTGGCACGGTGGCCATTAACAGGATGAAATCGAAACGATCTTCAAACGCTGCGAATACCTCGATATCCGTGTCCGAAGTCACTGCCAGTCCCAGTTGTGACTTTATGCTGTCAGGAACGGCCAGTTGTTCTTGCAGGTTTTCGTACTGGAATGTCACATAATCCACGTTGTGTCTTACGATATCTTCAAAGTACTTGCTGGGCGTGGCACTGATAATATGTAAATCAACCGGGGTGCTACTAAGCTGGCGAATTTCAGCAATATCCCTGAACACGTCAGGATTATCATTACAGTCAATATGAAACATATCCGCGTGATGATCATCCAGATCCTTGATGATATCAGCCAGGTTGCTTTGCTTGCTGGAATAGACAGATGCGGAAATTTTCATAAATGGAATGGAATTCCAGGTTGTTTAAACGTCAGGTTGTGATGAAAGCTACCTTTGCCTAACTGCCCTGTCAAGCCGAAAGCGACCACCGTTACTTACGTATCACACCATGGGCCAGAATTGACTGATTTTACAGCAACAGGGAAAGTCCTCCTGTGTCTTGCTTCGCTGTTTTTTACCAATTACTTCCATTATCATGGGCGATATATCCGATTCCTTATTATATAGACTGATTTCATGAAAGATATCCTGGAAAAGGCCGCGCAAATTAAACTGGTAGTATTTGATGTTGATGGCGTTTTAACCGATGGCAGCCTGTTCATCGGCGACGATGGAGAAGAATACAAGGCCTTCTATTCCAAGGACGGTTTCGGCATGAAACTGCTGCAAAATACCGGTGTCGAAATCGGTATTATCACGGCAAGAAATTCTCATGTGGTACGTCATCGTATGGAAAGCATGAACATCCAGCACATTTACCAGGGGCGACTTGAAAAACTGCCTGCACTGGAAGAAATGGTGAAAAAAACCGGCTGCACTTTTGAGCAAACGGCCTACGTGGGTGATGATGTTATTGATCTGCCGGCAATGCGCAAAGTTGGACTGGCGATTTCGGTTCAGGACGCCCACCCTGTTGCCAGGCAACATTCACACTGGCAAACACCCAGTAATGGTGGTCGTGGCGCGGCACGCGATGTTTGCGAATTAATTATGGAAGCACAGGGTACTCTGCAGGCCCAGTTTGACAAATATATCAATGCATAGACACTATTATATAGTCACTCTCATCCTGTTATTTATCGCTATTATCCTCAGCGATAAATACTTACCCACTTTTGAACCACTTTCTTTCAGACCAGTTGAAAAAGAAAAAAAGAAAGCCAGTGACTTTTTTCTAGAAAATGTAGCAACAACCGTGATGCATGCAAATGGTGAGCCTGATTACCATATGACAGCTGACTACGTCACCCACTACCCTGATAGTGACCTGGTGAAACTGAATAAAGTAAACTTCAGGCTTTTTCAGACCGGGCAGGCAACCCTGTCAGTCAGCGCCAATAAAGGTGAAGTTGAAAACCGCAAGTCCGTTATTCATTTAAAAGATAACGTGGTACTTCAGCGCCCCGAAAGCAAAACCGATGAAGCAATAACCCTGACTACCTCGGAACTGCATATTTTTAGCAGAGAGGAATATGCCGAAACACCCGCCGCGGTGAAAGTTGTCAGTGGCAATAACCAGATTGAAGCCGTCGGAATGCGCATGTACCTGGATGAAGGCCGCATGGAGTTTCTCTCATCAATAAGGACCCGCTTTGATG
The DNA here is from genome assembly GCA_037388705.1 of Gammaproteobacteria bacterium. GTDB lineage: Bacteria > Pseudomonadota > Gammaproteobacteria > UBA6429 > Thiohalophilaceae > JARRJY01. The sequence goes on along the minus strand of JARRJY010000014.1, from coordinate 4,206 downwards.
GAACGAATTAATCCGTATATGGCTGTGCTGTTTACCCTCCTGCTCTGTAACCTGTGGATTACTCCTGCACTGGCCGCAAACAAATCACAATCTATATATATAGTGTCTGACTCACTGCGTATTGAAGATAAAAAAGGAATCAGTCACTTCAATGGTCGCGTCAGGTTCAAGCAAGGCAACCTGGTGATACGGGCCGACAGTATCCTCACCAGGGCCAATAATGGCAACATTGATAAAATAACGATTAACGGTTCACCGATAAAGCTTCAATACGCAGTGAGTCAGACACTATATATATAGATTGTGATTTGTTTGCAGACACAGAAATGGTTCATTTATATGGTGATGCCCAGTTGCAGCAGGGAACGCAACTATTTAGTGGTGAACATATCCAGTACAATAGCCGTAGTCAGCAAGTCATTGCCAATGGAGGTCCTAAAGCGACGAATTCCAATGGACAAGGCCGTGTCAAAGCAGTCATTATGCCGAAATCAAAAAACCAATCTCACCGATAAAAAATCATGACAATTCTCAGCGCTCAAAACCTGGCCAAACGATATAAAGGTCGAGATGTCGTGAAAGACGTCAGCCTTGAGGTCCACAGTGGTGAAATTGTCGGTTTACTGGGCCCTAACGGTGCCGGTAAAACTACCTCGTTTTATATGGTGGTTGGGCTTATAACAGCTGATCATGGCCGTATCACGCTGGATGATATTGATCTCACGGTCATGCCCATCAACAAGCGTGCCCGTCACGGCATTGGTTACCTGCCACAGGAAGCATCTATTTTTCGTAAACTCTCAGTCACGGATAACATTCTTGCCATCTTGCAAACCCGTAAGGATCTTACCCCGGCCCAGCAACAACAGAACCTGGATGAATTACTGGAAGAGCTGCACATTACCCACATCCGTAATAACCTGGGGATGAGCCTGTCCGGTGGTGAACGTCGCCGCGTGGAAATTGCCCGGGCACTGGCAACGGAGCCTGCTTTTATCCTGCTGGATGAACCTTTTGCCGGTGTTGACCCTATTTCAGTACTGGATATCCAGAGTATTATCCGCCACCTCAAGGAAAGGGGTATTGGCGTGCTAATAACCGACCATAACGTTCGGGAAACCCTCGGGATTTGTGAAAGGGCTTACATCATGAATGCCGGGGAAGTCATAGCCCAGGGTAATCCGGATAACCTGCTGGAAAATGAGCAGGTTCGTAAAGTCTATCTTGGCAAAGAATTCAAGCTATAAACTACCTGCATAGCCCACCAAAATCAGCTAGAATTGATATACACTGTAGCAAGAAGCAAGATTTATACCAGTGCATAATCCAGCCATAATATGAAACAAGCATTACAACTCCGGCTCGGTCAACATCTGACTATGACCCCCCAGTTGCAGCAAGCGATCAAGCTGTTGCAGTTGTCTACGCTCGAGCTCAACCAGGAGATCCAGGATGCCCTGGATTCCAACCTGATGCTGGAAATCGCCGAAGAGGGAGATGATGAAAATACAGGCAACCAGGACGCGTCTCAAACCTCCACGGAACAAACCGACACAGCAAGTGAAACACTGGCTGATACCAGTGACAGCACAGAGCTCAATGAAAACCTCGAAATGCCCGATGAACTGCCGGTTGATTCCAACTGGGATGATATTTATGAAACCGTGGCAGCACCCACCAGCTCCGGCAGCATGGAAATGGATAACCGTGAATATGATACCTACGACAGCAGCGGTGACAGCCTGATTGAACACCTGCGCTGGCAAATGGAACTCACACCTTTTAGTGATACTGATCGTGCTATCGCCGAAGTTATTATTGATGGCATCAATGATGACGGTTATCTGAATATGTCACTGGAAGATATTCATGCTGCCCTTCCTGATACCGAAGAATTGCAAATCGAGGATGACGAAATCGAAGCGGTATTACACCGTATTCAGAATTTTGATCCGGTAGGCGTGGCAGCCCGTGATCTGAAAGAAAGCCTGCTTATTCAACTTAAACAATATCCGCTTGAAAACACCTGGCTGGAAAAGGCACAGCAACTGGTTTCCCAACATTTCGACCTGCTCGCGAACCGGGAATTTTCACAACTAGCACGTAAGCTGAAAATCAGCGAAGATGAACTGAAGAAAATTATTGAACTAATCCAGTCGTTGAACCCTCGTCCCGGTAGTCAAATCACAAATAGCCAGCCAGAATACATTGTGCCGGATGTTATTGTCACCAAGGTAAAGGGTAAATGGCATGTTGAGTTAAACCCGGATGCTGCACCCAGGTTACGTGTTAACCCACATTACGCTAACCTGATTAAACAGGTTAACAATAGCGCGGATAATACCTACTTAAAAAACCACCTGCAGGAAGCGCGCTGGTTTATAAAGAGTTTAATGAGTCGCAATGAAACCCTGCTGAAAGTCGCACAGGAAATTGTCAAACGCCAGGAAGATTTCCTGGAACATGGTGAAGAGGCCATGAAAGCACTGGTACTGCATGACATTGCCGAAGTGGTCGACATGCATGAGTCCACCATCTCGCGCGTCACTACCAAGAAGTATATGCATACCCCGCGTGGAATTTTTGAGCTTAAATACTTTTTCTCAAGCCATGTTTCCACTGCCAGTGGTGGTGAATGTTCTGCTACAGCGATCCGTGCACTGATTAAAAAACTGGTCGCAGCTGAATTACCGAATAAACCTCTAAGCGACAGCAAGCTTGCCAGCATCCTGTCAGACCAAGGAATTAATGTAGCCCGCCGAACGGTTGCCAAATACCGTGAAGCGATGGCTATACCACCCTCAAATGAGAGAAAACGACTCGCCTAGCGAGAAGGAGAAAACTGATGCAACTGAACATCACAGGTCGTCACGTCGACGTTACAGATTCAATGCATGACTACGTAACCAATAAACTGGAAAAAGTTGAACGTCACTTTGATCACGTTACCAATGTGCACGTAATCCTGAGCGTGGAAAAACTGCGTCAAAAAGCAGAAGCGACCATTCATGTATCTGGTGGTGGCAACCTGTTTGCCGAATCAGAAGATGAAGATATGTATGCAGCAATTGACTCAATGACAGACAAACTGGATCGTCAAATTAAAAAACATAAAGAAAAAATGACTGATCATCATCGCAATGGCGGTGCTTTAAAAGATCAGGCTGTTGAGCTGGATTAATATTTACTGAAAGAGGAATAAGTAACCATGCAACTGTCAGAACTCATTAGCAAAGACTCCATTGCTTGTGATATTGATGCACAAAGTAAAAAACGTGCACTGCAGGAACTCAGCGAACTGATTGCTGAAAAAAATGAAAACATATCCAGCAACGAAGTGTTCGACAGTTTACTTAACAGGGAAAGGTTGGGCGGCACCGGTATTGGCCATGGTGCCGCCATCCCGCATGGCAGACTTAAAAACTGCAACCATATTACCGGTGCCTTTATTCGCCTGAAACACGCCATTGATTTTGACTCGGTAGATAATATCCCGGTCGACCTGTTATTTGCGCTTATCGTGCCTGAAGAATCTACCGATGAACACTTACAGGTACTGGCCATGCTGGCAAGCATGTTTAACGATGAAGCGTTTCGCAATAAACTCAGAAACTCGGATACTTGCGAAGGAATGCAACAACTCCTCACGGAGTGGCAGCAAACACACTAATCGATGTCAGATACCCTTTCAGTCCAGAAGCTTTTTGACAGTCACGCGAAACGACTGCGACTGGAATGGATAAGTGGCAAGGAGCACGCTACCCGTACTGTCGGCAGTACCGATACCCCGGGCACTTTACTGGTCGGTTATCTTAACCTGGTACGTCCCTTCCCCATCCAGGTGATAGGACAAAATGAAATGGACTATCTTGCCAGCCTGGGCAAAAATTCACGCAAAGACAGCCTGGATAAATTATTCCAGCCAAATCCCGCACTGATAATCATTCTTGATGATATCGAACTACCGGATGATATTTTACAGGCAGCACAAAACTGGCAGACTCCGATTGTTTCTTCCCAACTCCCCGGCAACAACCTTATCGAAAACCTGCGTCATTACCTCTCCAGCCTGGCCTCAAACAGGGTGACCCGGCACGGTGTATTCATGGATGTTATGGGTATTGGCGTACTGTTGACAGGGCCCAGTGGTATAGGTAAAAGCGAGTTAGCACTTGAGCTGATAAACCGTGGACACCGGCTGGTTGC